>JAFAZM010000266.1 GCA_019239785.1 Sphingomonadaceae bacterium | reverse complement strand
CGTAATCGGTGGGGCTGATCAGCCGGCCCCGGCAGATCTTGATGGAGGCGGGCGGCATCTCGTCCTGGGCCCTGAGGCGCGACATCAGCTCGTCGTAGAGCCAGCGCGGGATGAGGTCCCGCTCGGTCGGATAGACGAAGCGGAAATTCAAAATGTTGATCAGCAGTACCTCCCAATAGAGCTCCATCGAGGAGAGCAGCCATTCCCAGTCGATCTCCTCATGCTTGAGGAGGATGACGTGGACGATGTCGGCGCCATCGTAGCGGTAGCGGGTCTGGAGGAAGAGCTTCGAAAGGATGAAATGGGTCGGGGGCGTCACCCGCACCATGGTGCCGTACACCTTCGCCTCGTACACCTCCTGGAACCAGGCGTCGGTGATCGGGATGCTCGCCGAGGAGATGTTGAAGATGACGTCGAAGAAATTGTCGCCGCGCCAGACCTTCCCGATCCAGCGCTCGTCCTCCATCTCGATCTTATAGCCCTTGCCCTTGAAGAAGGAGAGGATGCGGGGGGCGTCGCTCGGCTTGCAGAAGACGTCGAGATCCTTGGTCGGCCGGCTGATCCCGGTGTAGCAGGCGAGCGCATAGGTGCCCGAGAGCAGGAAGGGCAGGCCGGATTCCACCAGCAGCTTCAGGCTCTCGACATAGAAGTCGATCGCCTCGGGCGGCGGCTCGAAGCGGGACGGGTCGAGCGTTGGCAGCTGCGTGCTCATCGGGGCGAGAACCAAGGTCGTGAGCAGTCGTTCCGGCGGCGCCGCTGGCCCCGGCGGCGCATTTCTGGCAGCCTCGGGCAATGGCGCGGACGATCCTGCTCTACGCTCTGGCGCTGGCCGCGGCCGCCACCCTGCTCGAATGGCTGCAATTCCGTCATCTCACCCATATGTTCTCGACCGAGCTCTACATCTCGCTGCTCGCTCTGGGCTTCGTCGCGATCGGCATCTGGGTGGGCCGGCGGCTGACCCCGGCGCCGCGGCCGGCGGCGTTCGAGCGCAACGACAAGGCAATCCATTCGCTCGGCCTCACGCCACGCGAATGCGAGATATTGGGGCTGCTCGCCTCGGGCCGGTCGAACAAGGAGATGGCCCGCGCGCTCGGCATCTCACCCAACACGGTGAAGACCCATGTCGCCCGGGTGTTCGAGAAGCTCGAGGTGCAGAAAAGGATCGAGGCGATCGAGAAAGCGCGCTTCCTGGCGCTCATTCCCTGAGCATTTTCAAGTCAGCCCGAAGTGGCTGACGACTCGGAAAATGCGGCAGCAAAGACTGTTCAAAACATGATCCGCTTCGAACGAAGCGCATCATCTTTTGAGGTCAAAGGGCCGGAATCACCCTTAAGGGTGATGGCATCGGGCCGGCGGAGCGGATAGTTTTCGCGGCGACACAACAGGGGAGGCACGCATGCCGGTCGTCGGAATGGGGGGCTATTTCTTCCGGGCGAAAGACCCGGCCGGGCTCAAGGCCTGGTATCTCGAGCAGCTCGGCGTCGGCGGCGGGATCGGCGCCGACGCGAACGGCCAGTCGAATCCGCATTGCTGGTATCATCAGGGCGGCCCGATGGTGTTCGCGCCTTTCCCCGACGACAGCGATTATTTCCCGCGCGAGCGGACTGCGATGATCAACCTGCGCGTCTCCGATCTCGACGGCCTGCTCGCAAAGCTTCGTGCCGCCGGCATCGAGATCGTCCGCGAGGACCGGGATACCGGGATCGGCGATTTCGCCCGCATCCACGATCCCGAAGGCAATGCGATCGAATTGTGGGAGCCCGTCGCGGGCGCCTGAACTCGAAGGGGGAGTTGCACTCATGCGATACGCGCTCGTCTACGGATCCCTGTCCGGCCTCATCATCATCCTCGTCATCATGGCGGGGCTCTTCCTGATCCCGGAGGGCAGCGGCTTCTCGCACTCGCTCTGGTTCGGCTATCTGGTCATGCTCGCCGGGATGAGCTTCATCTTCGTCGGCACGAAGCGCTTTCGCGACGTCGAGCGCGGCGGGGTGATCCGCTTCCTGCCCGCCTTCGGCCTCGGCCTCGCCATCGCCCTGGTCGCCGGGATCATCTACGTCGCGGTCTGGGAAACCTATCTCGCGGCGACCGGCTACCGGTTCATGGACCAGTTCATCGCCGCGACGGTCGAGCGGCATCGCGCCGCCGGCGACAGCCCAACCGAGCTCGCACGCGTGACGGCGGAGATGGAGAATATGCGGCAGGCCTACGCCAATCCGCTCGTCCGCATCGGAATGACCTTCATGGAGATCTTCCCGGTCGGATTCGTGGTCGCCTTGGTCTCCGCCGCCCTGCTGCGCAATCCGCGGCTCTTCCCTGCTAATGTGCAGCCGCAGGCCGCCCGACCCGAAGCAGGCTGAGGGTGAAGTCGAGCGCAGAATTGGGCGGGACGACGCCCGGCCGGCCGCGCGTGCCGTAGGCGAGCCGCGCCGGGATCACGAAGCGGTAGCGGCCGCCCTCGTTCATCAGCAGCAGCGCCTCGGTGAAGCCGGGAATCGCGCCGGAGACGCTCAGCCCGACCGGCCGCGTCGCCGAATCGAAGATCGTGCCGTCGGCGAGCCGGCCGACATAGGTGACGAGCACCGCGTCGCCTGGCCGCGGCCGCCGGCCGGTGCCCACCTGGAGGACCTCGAATCGCAGCCCGCTCGCGGTGGTCACGCTCGAGAGCGGCGCCTCGGCCGCCGGCGCCTGGATTGGCGCGGCCTGGAGCAGCAGCAGGGCGATGCGCAGCGGCGAGATGGGTCTTTCTCCTCTGGCCAATGTTAAGCCCACCCTAAGGGTGCATTCATGGCCTATTCAATGCTTTGGGCCTATGCCCCCTTGCCAAGCCTTCCGGAAAAGTCGAGTTTTTGAAGTGATGCGCCATCTGATCCTGCTGTTCGCGGCCCTCGGCCTCGTCGCGCCCGCCGCGGCGCGGGAGCCGCGCGACCATCGGGATCGGCACGAGCAGGCCGATCCGCGCGGGCTCGGCCGGGTGCGCGAGCAGGACAATGCCTATCGCGCGATGCAGCAGGGCCGGATTCGGTCGCTGCCCGAGATTCGCGCCCGCATCAACATTCCCGGCGCGGAGTTCATCGGCGTCGAGTTCGACGGCCGCATCTACCGGCTCAAATATATGCGCGAGGGCGAGGTGATCTGGATCGACATCGACGCCGCCACCGGCCAGATCGTCCGGCGCCAATAGAGTCGTTTTCAGCTAACGCTGAAGCCGCACCGGCCCGCTCCCCCCACCCGGCCTCCCATAGCATAAACTGTCGTCGGGAGGGCGGGTGGGGGAGCGGGCCGGCGCCGTACCTGTTTCAGCTTTGCTGAAACCGACCCACCGCAATTGGCGCTGGCCTTTTCACCCTTTATTCCCATATCGGCGATGAAACATTTTCCGGTCCGGGCCGGTTGATCCCGCTCGGACGAGGCTGAAGGGGAAGAACATGCGGGTCCTGATCGTCGAGGACGAGCCCAATCTCGGCCGGCAGCTGCGGGCGACGCTGGAAGGCGCCGGCTATGCGATCGATCTCGCCACCGACGGCGAGGACGGCCATTATCTCGGCTCGACCGAGACCTACGACGCGATCATCCTCGATCTCGGCCTGCCCGAGATCGACGGCCTCACCGTGCTCGACCGCTGGCGCAAGGAGGGGATCAAGGTCCCCGTCCTGGTGCTGACCGCGCGCGACAGCTGGTCGGACAAGGTGGCGGGGCTCGATGCCGGCGCCGACGATTATCTCGCCAAGCCCTTCCAGACCGAGGAATTGATCGCGCGGCTCCGCGCCCTCATTCGCCGCGCCTCCGGCAATGCCAGCTCGGAGCTGACCGCCGGCGACGTCCGCCTCGACACCCGCTCGGGCAAGGTCACGCTCGACGGCGAGCCGGTCAAGCTCACCGCGCAGGAGTATAAACTGCTCTCCTACCTGATGCACCACAAGGGCAAGGTGGTCAGCCGCACCGAGCTGATCGAGCATATCTACGATCAGGATTTCGACCGCGACTCGAACACGATCGAGGTCTTCGTCACCCGCATCCGCAAGAAATTGGGCCCCGACGTGATCACCACCATACGCGGCCTCGGCTACAGCCTCGAAGAGCCCCGGACATAGGCTTCGCGGCCCCTACGGTTCATGCCGAGCTAAGGCGCAGCGGCCTTTGATCGCCCGGATGAGCGCCGCATGAAACTGCCCGTATTCCCCCGCCTCCGCCGGCGCAGCGACGGCCAGAGGCCGACCGGCTCGCTGACCCGGCGGATGATCGGCATCTCGGCGCTGTGGATCGCGCTGCTGCTCGGCCTCGGCGGCTATACGCTGGACCGGGTGCTGACCTCGGCGGTGACCAGCAATTTCGACACCCAGCTCGATTATGTGCTCACCGCGATGATCGCCTCCTCGGAGATTGGCCCGGACGGCAATCTGATGTTCAACCGCGAGCCTGCCGACCAGCGCTTCCTCGAACCCTATTCGGGGCTCTATTACCAGATCACCGGCGGCAATACCGAGCCGTTCCAGTCGCGCTCCCTGTGGGACCGGCGCCTCGCCATTGCCGACCATGTCGATACCGGGGCGCATTATTACGACAGCGACCAGTTCCCGCGCGAGAAGTTGCGGGTGATCGAGCGCGACGTCCGCCTGCCGGGATCGCCGGTCCGCTGGCGCTTCCAGGTCGCGCAGAGTCGCGAGGTGCTCGACGAGCAGATCGGCGTGCTGCGGCGCACGATGGTCCGCTCGTTCGGCGTGCTCGGGCTCGGCCTGATCCTGCTCGCCGCGATCCAGGCGATCTACGGCCTCTGGCCGCTGCGCCGGGTGCGCCGCGCCATCGCGGCGATCCGCTCGGGCAAGAAAGCCCGGATCGAGGAGCGGCTGCCGCGCGAGATCGCGCCGCTGACCGAGGAACTGAACGCTCTCCTCGCGCATAACGAGACCCAGGCCGAGGAGGCGCGCCGCCATGCCGGCAACCTCGCCCATGCGCTGAAGACCCCGCTCACCGTGATCACCAACGCCGCCACCGCGCGTGCCGAGGATCTCGGCCCGACCGTGATCCGCGAGGCGACGACGATGCGCCGCCAGGTCGACCACCATCTCGCCCGCGCCCGCGCCGTCGGCCGCCGGGCGACCGGCCTTGCCCGCGCCCCGGTCTGGCCGTCGCTGGAGGCGGTCGAGCGGGCCGTCTCCCGGCTCTACCCGGCCGTCACCGTCGATCTTGCCGGCAGCAAGGAGGCGGCCGCCCGGGTCGAGCGCCAGGATCTCGACGAGATGCTCGGCAATCTGATCGAGAATGCCGCCAAATATGGCGGCGGCCGCGTCTTCGTCACCGTCAAGACGACGCCGGACATGGTCGAGATCGAGGTCGAGGACGACGGCAAGGGCATTCCCGAGGCCGAGCGCGGCACCATCTTCGACCGCGGCGCCAGGCTCGACACCGGCAAGCCCGGCACCGGCCTCGGCCTCGCCATCGTCCGCGACGTCGCCCAGATCTACGGCGGCTGCATCGCGCTGGAGGAAAGCGAGGATCTGGGCGGCCTGCTCGCGCGGCTCAGCCTGCCGAAGGCCGGGTGACAATTGCCAAAAGATTGGGTAAGACGTATCTTACCTTCATGAACGCGGAAACCAAAGTCTCGGCCAAAGGCCAGGTCGTCATCCCCAAGGCTGTGCGTGACGAGCTCGCTTGGCCGGAGGGAACACGGCTACGGGTCGAGAGGGTGGGCGGCGCGGTGACGCTGCGGCCGATCGAGGCCAGGCGCGGGACGCTCACCGTCGAGGAATTCGTGGCGCGCCGCCCCAAATATGAAGGACCGCCTCTTTCCCTTGAAGAGATGGACGCGCTGACGGCGCGGGAGATGCGGAGGCGCTTTGCCGGGGAATATAAGATCAAGCGATGAGGGCGGTCGACACGAACGTCATCCTGCGCTTCCTCATCGGCGACGACCCGCGCCAGGCGAAAGTGGCGGAGCGCTGCGTCGCCGACGGGATATTCGTCTCGCATGGCGTCCTGATGGAGGCCGAGTGGGTGATGCGAGCCGGCTACCGCCTGAATCCGACGCAGATCGCCGACTTGCTGAGCGATCTGCTCGAAATCGCGTGCGTAGAGGTGGATGATCGCGAGGAACTGCGGTGGGCGATAGAACGCCATCGTCAGGGTGCCGATTGGGCCGATCTCCTTCATCTGATCGCCTGCCGCGCCCAGCCGGCCTTCGCGACATTCGACCGGACGCTGGCCAGGGAAGCAGGCCCGAATGCGCCAGTCTCCATAGAATTATTGACCTAGCCGGCCGTCGGCCCCGGCACATTCAGCCAGCCGCGATAGTGGATGACCGGCCCGATCAGCGGCAATGCGACCGGGACGTCGAAATGGAAGCGGCCCTCGGCCTCATGCTCGCGCGCGACGCCGCGCGGCATCAGGAAACGCGGCATCGGCAGCGGCCCCAGCCACCAGCGGCTGAAATGCATCGACAGGCCGTCCGCCTCGCGGCGCAGCGCGAAGCCGAAGCGCAAAAGGCCGAAGCGCTCGACCAAGAGCCCGCCGCGCTGCGACAGGCGGCTGGAGAAGGATGCACCGCCGAACGTGCGCCGCCAGGTTTCGACGCCCCCCTCCTCAGCCATCCAGACGGAGACCGTCACCTGGGCGGCAGCCTC
Organism: Sphingomonadaceae bacterium; assembly: GCA_019239785.1. GTDB lineage: Bacteria > Pseudomonadota > Alphaproteobacteria > Sphingomonadales > Sphingomonadaceae > Allosphingosinicella. Next base: position 1,520 of record JAFAZM010000266.1, on the reverse strand, counting down.
GGGAAAGCCCATCAGCCGGCAGAGCAGCCGCGCGATCAGCCCCCTGCCGCGGACCACCTCGGCCATGCCGGAGGCGCCGAGATCGCCGTTGACGAGATGGAGCACGCGCACCGCCGGCGGCAGGCGCATGAAATCCTCTCCCATCACCCGCGCATAGAGCGGCGGCGGCTCGTCCTCCTCGATCGCGGTGGCGATGGCGAAGGGGGCGAAGGCGACTTCGAACTCGTCGAGGCTCAGGATGCCGGCGGCGCTGCGGGCGCCGGCTGGCAGATCGTCGAGCCGGGCGGCGAGCAAGGGCATTGCGAGCGCCGGGATCCAGGGCCCGTCGCCTTTCTCCGCGAGGATCGTCCAGGCGCGGCGGACCGCGCGCTCGCCGCGCCAGCCTTTGAGCTCGACCCGCATCGCCGAACGGGCGCCGCCGATCCAGCCGAGCGCCCGCTGCGCCCAGACCAGAGGCGCGGCAAGCGGCAGCAGGCTCCGCAGCCAGCGCCAGCGCACGAGCCAGCTCAGCAGCCACAGGCCGACATTCTCGACGGCGAGCTCGGTGCCGGCGCGGAACCGCGCCGCCGGACGGCCCGGGAAAAGAGCGGGCAGCAGCTCGAGATCGGGGACATCGCAGAGCGCCACCCAGCGGCGCAGCGGCCTTGCGCCGGGAACCCGGAAGACGATCCGGCCCAGCTCCTGCCAGCCATATCCCCGCCGCCAGGCGCCCCCGCGCCAGAGACGCAGGGGGCGGCCGGCATAAGACAGGATCGCGCGCGTCACCGACCAGGTGCCGGAGACGCGGTTGCCCGCGCTCAATGCCGCATCGATCGCGCTCGCCCGGTCGAGCCCCTCGGCCAGCCGGCCGCAGACCGCGGCGCTCAGCGCCGGCAGGCTGCTTGCGCCGGAGATGATGACGACTCCCGCCGCGCGCGCCGCCGCGTCGAGCGCACCGATGCCGCGGACGAAATCGCGCGCGTCGGCAAGGTCGAGATAATGGGCGCCGGCGCGGATGCAGGCTTCGGGCAGGCGATGGTCCATGTCCTGGAACGGCCCCGCCGCGTCGACGACGAGCCAGGGCCGCTCGTCGCCCAGGCCGTCCTCTCGCGCCAGCCTGAGCGGCCGCAGCTCCAGCTCGGGATGGCGCGCGCAGAAGGCCGCCGCCTTCGCCGCGCTCCGGCCGGCGACGGTCACCGCAAAGCCGGCTTTGGCGAGCAGCACCGCCGCCCGGCCGCCGAAGCCGCCATAGCCGCCGAAGACGAGCACCCCCTTCATCCCGGCCCTTGTCCGGTGCCCGCGCCGGCCTTGCAAGTGCCGGCTCTTGCCTTTGCCGGCGCCCCGGCGCACATCGCCCGCCGATGACCGCGACCGTCCACCCGATCGGCGCCGCCCGCGCCCCTTCGCTCGAGCCGATGTTCCAATTGGTCGCGGCCGATCTGAACCAGGTCAATGCGGTCATCCTCGACCGCATGCAGAGCGAGGTCGCTTTGATCCCGGAGCTTGCCGGCCACCTGATCGCCGGCGGCGGCAAGCGCATG
>JAFAZM010000217.1 GCA_019239785.1 Sphingomonadaceae bacterium | reverse complement strand
CAGCCCGTTCGGGGTCTGCGTCGCCATGCCCATATGGACCGCGCCGGAGCGGGTGATCACCTGCGCATCATCGTCATAGGTCGCGTTGAGCTGCGGGTAATCGGCGAGCACCTTAACCATAGCGGTGATCAGGAACGGCAATAAGGTGAGCTTCGGGTTCGTTCCGCGATCCTGATTCATCATCGCGCGGGTCTCTTCCAGCGCGGTGACGTCATATTCCTCGACCAGGGTGAAATGCGGGATGCGGCGCTTCGCCTCCTGCATGTTCTCGGCGATCTTGCGCCTGAGGCCGACCACCTTGACCGTCTCGTCGGCCCGCCGCGGCGCCGCCCCGCGGGAGACGCCGCCGCCATTGTAGAGCAGGTAGGCGTCGAGATCGGCATGGCGGACGCGGTCGCCGGCATATTTCACCCGGCCCAGATCCACGCCGAGATCGCGCGCGCGTTGCCGCACCGCCGGCGAGGCGAGCACCTTCGCCGCGTCCTGCTTCGGCGCCGGCGCCGGCTCCGGCGCGCTCTCGGCAGGCTTGCGCCATTCGCCCTGGCGGCGCTCGGGGTCGTGGCCCTTGTCCTCGACCCGCCGGTCGCCGGTGGCGCGGCGCTCTTCGGGCGCGACGTCGGTGGTCGGCACCACCTCCTGCAAAGGCTCCGGGATCTGTGTCATGCCGTCGGCAATCGGCTCTTCGGTCGCGCTGACCGGCGTTGGCGCGGCCTCGGCCGCCTCCCCTTCCGTCTCCAGCACGACCAGCACCGAGCCGATCGGGATCATGTCGCCGACCTCGCCGGCCACTTCCAGCACCTTGCCGGCGACCGGCGATTCCATCTCCACCGTCGCCTTGTCGGTCATCATGTCGGCGAGCTGCTGGTCCTCGGCGACCGTGTCGCCGACCTTGATGTGCCAGGCGACGATCTCGGCCTCGGCAATGCCTTCGCCGATGTCGGGCAGCTTGAATTCGTAGCGCGCCATCGAGCCCCTAGCCCTCCATTGCCTTGCTGATCGCGGTGCCGAGCCGCACCGGCCCCGGAAAATAGGCCCATTCCAGCGAATGCGGATAGGGCGTGTCGAAGCCGGTCGCCCGCTGCACCGGCGCCTCGAGATGGTAGAAGCAGCGCTCCTGGATCAGCGCCGAGAGCTCGGCGCCGAAACCGGCGGTGCGGGTCGCCTCGTGGACGATGACGCAGCGGCCGGTCTTCTTCACCGACGCCTCGATCGTCTCGATGTCGATCGGCAGGATCGTGCGCAGGTCGATCACCTCGGCATCGACCCCGGCCGCCTCGATCGCGGCGAGCGAGACCCAGACCATCGTGCCATAGGCGATCACGGTGACGTCCTCGCCCTCGCGCACCACCGCCGCCTTGCCGAGCGGGATGGTATAATGGCCGTCCGGCACCTCGGCCTTGGGATGCTTCGCCCAAGGCGTCACCGGCCGGTCGAAGAAGCCGTCGAACGGGCCGTTGTAGATGCGCTTGGGCTCGAAGAAGACGACCGGATCGTTGGTCTCGATCGCCGAGATCAGCAGGCCCTTGGCGTCATAGGGATTGGACGGGATCACCGTCTTGATGCCCGCGATATGGGCGAACAAAGCCTCGGGCGACTGGCTGTGGGTCTGGCCGCCGAAGATGCCGCCGCCATAAGGCGAGCGGATGGTCAGCGGCAGCGCCCATTCGCCGGCGGTGCGATAGCGCATCCGCGCCGCCTCGGAGACGATCTGGTCGAAGGCCGGATAGATATAATCGGCGAACTGGATCTCGGCGACGGGACGAAGGCCGTAGGCGGCCATGCCGATCGCGGTGGCGACGATGCCGTTCTCGGAGATCGGCGCGTCGAACACGCGGTCCTTGCCGTATTTCTTCTGCAGCCCCTCGGTGGCCCGGAAGACGCCGCCGAAATAGCCGACATCCTCGCCGAAGGCGACGACGCCGGAATCGCGTTCCATCATCACGTCATGGGCGCTGTTGATCGCCTGGATCATGTTCATGACGGTCATTTGCGCTTCGCCTCGAGCTCGGCGACCATCTGCGCCTGCTGCTCCTTCAGGTGCCAGGGCATCTCCTCGAAAATGTCCTCGAACATGGTGGTGACGCTCTGCGGGAAGTCGATCGACGAGGTGACCAAAGTGCCGGACTTCTCGGCCTCGCGCTGGGCGGCGCGGACCTCCTCGGAAAGCTGCTCCTGCAGCGACGCGTGCCGCGCCTCGTCCCATTCGCCGAGGCCGATCAGATGGTCCCGCAGCCGCTCGATCGGATCGCCGAGCGGCCAATATTCGCCCTCGGACTTGGGCCTATAGCCGCTGGGATCGTCGCTCGTCGAATGGCCCTCGACCCGATAGGTGAACATCTCGATCAGGGTCGGGCCGAGATTGGAGCGGGCCCGGTCCGCGGCCCAAGCGGTCGCGGCATAGACGGCGAGCGCATCGTTGCCGTCCACCCTGAGGCCGGCAATGCCGTAGCCGACCGCGCGCGCCGCGAAGGTGGTGAGCTCGCCGCCGGCGATCCCGGAGAAGCTCGAGATCGCCCATTGGTTGTTGACGATGTTGATGATCACCGGCGCGCGATAGACGCCGGCGAAGGTGGCGGCAGCGTGGAAATCGCCCTCGGCGGTCGAGCCGTCGCCGATCCAGGCGGCGGCGATCCGGCTGTCGCCCTTGATCGCCGAGGCCATCGCCCAGCCAACCGCCTGCGGCACCTGGGTGGCGAGATTGCCGGAGATCGAGAAGAAGCCGTAATCGCGGCTCGAATACATGATCGGCAGCTGCCGCCCTTTCAGCGGGTCCCGCCGGTTCGAATAGACCTGGCACATCATCTCGGTCAGCGGATAGTCGCGCGCGACCAGGATGCCCTGCTGCCGATAGGTCGGGAAGCACATGTCCTCGCGGCCGAGCGCATGGGCAGCGCCGACCGCGACCGCCTCCTCGCCGGTCGATTTCATGTAGAAGCTGGTCTTGCCCTGCCTCTGGGCACGGTACATGCGGTCGTCGTAGACGCGCACCAGCATCATGTCCCGAAGCATCCGCCGCAGCGTTTCGGGATCGAGCCGCGGATCCCAGGGGCCGACGGCCCTCGCCTTCTCGTCGAGCACGCGGACCAAAGAATAGACCAGCTCGTGCGTCTCGGCCGCCGGCGCGGAGACGTCGGGGCGGCGCGCGGCGCCGGCCGCGGGAATCGCGAGATGGCTGAAGTCGACGGGGTCGCCCGGCCTGGCGTGCGGCTCCGGAACGTGGAGGCTGAGCGCCGGACGATTGCGGCGCTCCGTGTCTTTCGTCATCCTCGACTTCGTCCTCTTGGCCGGCCGGATGGCCGTCGCGGCTCCCCTTGGTCCGAACGCGGCGACTAGTCAATTTCTGCGCATCCGGAGCGCTTGCACTGGGGCGCGCTGTGGTGAAAGTGCAGGCGAAGAATTCCTCCTTGTGAGCGCAGCTCATGGGAAGGGGACCATGCGAAGCATGGTGGAGGGGCAATCGGCGGTGTCAGCCCCTCCACCGCCCATCGGGCGGTCCCCCTCCCCATCGCCTGCGGTGGCAGGGAGGATAAAGGAAAGAACGATGTTCGCGATCTGGTTGCTTGCCATGACAGCCCTCTCGTCCGCCGAGCCGTCCCCGCCGGCCGATCTCGCCGTCTATGCGGGCAAATATCCAACCGAGCCGGTGAACGGCGTGAGCTTCCTCCAGCATCCCCGTGTCCGCGCAGCGGTGGAGGCGGCGGTGCCGCGCCGGTCGGTCCGGGCCTGGCTCCTCGATCGCCGCGGCCAGCAGACCCCGGTCGCGGTGCGCGGCGACCGGGTCATCTCCTGGGGATGCGAGCTGCGCAATTGCAACGGCCGCGATTGGACGCTCTTCATCGACCGGACGGGGACTTTGGCGCAGATCTGCTATCATGTCGGCGAGACGATGCGCGACCGCTCGCGCTGGTTCTTCACCGGACGCCCTTCCGAACTGAGGCCCGATTCATCATGTCCTTCCTGAGATCGCTGCTGCTCGCCGCCCTCATCGCTTTCGCCGCCGCGGCGCCGGCGGCAGCGCAGGACGCCGTCTACGTGATGCGCCACCTGAACACCCCGGCGGGTCAGGCCGACCCGGACCTGCTGCCCGAGGGGCAACGCGCCGCCGAGGCGCTCGCCGCCTGGTTTCGGGACGAGCGGCCGGTCGCGATCTACGTCACCGATTACAAGCGCACCCGCGAGACGGTGGCCCCGCTCGCCGCGCGGCTCGGGCTGACCCCGATCGTCTACGATCCGCGCGACACGCCGGGTCTGGTCGCACGGATCCGCGCCGGGCATGGACCGGTGCTCGTCGTCGGCCACAGCAACACGGTGCCGGAGGTCATCGCGGCGCTCGGCGGGACGCCGCCGGCCCAGCTCGGCCATGAGGATTTCGGCGACATCTGGCGGGTCGCGCCGGGCGGCGCGACCACACGAATGCGGATCGAAGGCCGATGAACGCTTCGGCCTTGCTCGTGGGCGCGCGGCGCGTCGTCGTCAAGGTCGGCTCCTCTTTGCTGATCCAAGCCGAAGGCGGCGTCCGCGCCGCGTGGCTGAGGAGCCTCGCCGACGACATCGCGGCACTGCGGACGGCGGGCAAGGAGGTGCTGGTCGTCTCCTCGGGCGCGGTCGCGCTCGGCCGGCGGCATCTCGGCCTCAAGCCTTCGGCGCGGCTCGACCACAAGCAGGCTGCCGCCGCCGCCGGCCAGACGCTGCTGATGCAGGCCTGGGAGGCCGCCTTCGCACCGCATGGCGTGCCGACCGCGCAATTGCTGCTCACCTTCGACGATACCGAGCGCCGCCGCCGCTGGCTGAACGCGCGCGCGACGATCGCGGTGCTGCTCGCGCAGGGCGCGCTGCCGGTGATCAACGAGAATGACAGCGTCGCCACCGACGAGCTGCGCTACGGCGACAACGACCGGCTGTCGGCCCGCGTCGCCCAGATGATCAAGGCGGACCTGCTGCTGCTCCTCTCCGACGTGGACGGCCTCTACAGCGCCGATCCGGCGCGCGATCCGGCGGCGGCGCATATCCCGGAAGTCGGCGAGGTGGACGCGGGCGTCGAGGCGATGGCGGCGGGGCCGGCGAGCGGAATCGGCTCGGGCGGGATGCGCTCGAAGCTGGTCGCGGCGCGGATCGCCAGCGGCGCCGGCTGCGCGACGCTGATCACCTCCGGGCGCGAGGAAAATCCGATCGATGCGCTGGCGAAGGGCGCGCGGGCGACCGCGGTCGCCGCGAAAGGCTCGGCGGCGGGCGCCTACAAGCAATGGATCGCCGGCACGCTGAAGCCTGCCGGCAGCCTTGCCGTCGATGCCGGCGCGGCCAGGGCGCTGGCCGGCGGCAAGAGCCTGCTTCCGGCCGGCATCGTCGCGGTGACCGGCGCCTTCGAGCGCGGCGTCTGCCTCTCGATCCTCGACCCCGACGGGTGCGAGCTTGCGCGCGGGATCAGCGCCTACAATTCGGACGAGGCGCGTGCGCTCGCCGGCCATCCGAGTAGCCGGATCGAGCAATTGCTCGGCTATGGCGGGCCGGACGCCTTGATCCACCGCGACGATCTGGTGATGCTGGCGCGATGATCGAGGAGATGGGCCCCAGAGCGCGCGCCGCCGCGCGGGTGCTGCGCGGCGCGGGTGCCGAGCAGCGCAGCGCCGCGATCCGCGCGATCGCCGGCCGGCTGCGCGCCCGCGCCGGCGCGATCCTCGCAGCCAATGCGGACGATGTCGCGAAGGCCACGAGGCTGGTCGACCGCCTTCGCCTCGACGAGACGAGGCTCGAAGCAATCGCGGCGGCGGTCGAGGCGATCGCCGGCCTGCCCGATCCGCTGGGGGCTGAAATCGCGCGCTGGCAGCGGCCGAACGGGCTCGACTTCGCGCGGGTGCGGACGCCGATCGGCGTGATCGGGATGATCTTCGAAAGCCGGCCCAACGTCGCCGCCGATGCGGCCGCGATCTGCCTGCGCGCGGGCAACGCACTGATCCTGCGCAGCGGTGCCGACGCCCTCGCCTCCTGCCTTGCGATCGGCGAGGCGATCGCCGCGGGGCTGGAGGAAGCGGGCCTGGCGGCGGACTGCGTGCAGATCGTGCCGACCGCGGATCGCGCGGCGGTCGGCGCCCTGCTCGCCGGGCTCGGCGGCAGCATCGACCTGATCATCCCGCGGGGCGGCCGCTCTTTGGTCGAGCGGGTCGAGGCCGAGGCGCGGGTGCCGGTGCTCGGCCATCTCGAAGGCATCTGCCACGCCTACGTCCACGCCTCTGCCGATCCGGCGATGGCGCGAGAGATCGTCGTCAATGCGAAGCTGCGCCGGGTCTCGGTCTGCGGCGCGACCGAGACCTTGCTGGTCGACCGCGACGCCGCGCCGGCTTTGCTGCCGCCCATCGCCGCGGCGCTGATCGAGGCGGGTTGCGAGCTGCGGGGCGACGCGGAGAGCCGCGCTTTGGTCGCGGAGATCGGGATTGCCGAGGAAGCGGACTGGACCGCGGAATATCTGGCGCCGATCCTGGCGGTTCGCGTGGTCGGCGGGCTGGACGAAGCGATCGCCCATATCGCCCGCTACGGCTCAGGCCATACCGACGCGATCATCGCCGAGGATGCCCGGGCGGCCGAGCGCTTCCTGGCCGAGGTCGACAGCGCGATCACCCTGTGGAACGCCTCGACCCAATTCGCCGACGGCGGCGAGTTCGGCTTCGGCGCCGAGATCGGCATCGCCACCGGCCGGCTCCATGCACGCGGGCCGGTGGGGCCGGAGCAATTGACGACGTTCAAATATCAGGTGCGGGGGACGGGGCAGATAAGGCCTTAGCCATTTCCCGTCACCCCGGCGAAGGTCGGGGTCTCAGGTCAGGTGGATCGCGGCGGCCGAGCCTGGTTCTCCACGAGATCCCGGCCTTCGCCGGGATGACGTGTGTCGGAGTGGAGGCGCTCGCTCACAGATCGATGCACGAGGCGATCGATTCGAGCTTGCGGACGCGCTCCTTGAGGTCGGCCATCTCGATCAGCTCGCCGGCACCGCTGCGGCGCTCGGTGCGGACGGGAGCGGAAAGCTCCAGCCGCCGCACGTCGAGCCAGCCCTGCCAGCCCCTGAGGGCGGCGAAGGTGGCGATGCTGAGGCCGACCAGGCCGAAGCTCGCCATCGTGACCATGATCAAAGGTTCGCTCATTTCGTCCTCCCTGACGAACGCGGGCGTTCAGTTGAAGCTCAGCGCAGCTCCTCGATCTCGCGGGCGAGCTTGCTGTTCGAGCTGGTGACGTAGGTCTCGATCGCCTGCATGCGCAGGTCGAGGTTGCGGACCCGCTCGCGCGCTTCCTCGCGCGCGGTCGAGCGGCCGCTCGAGCGGGACAGACCGTAGCTGGCGCCGCGACGGTCGGGCTGTCCGAAAAAGGCGGCCGCCGCATAAGCGATCACGCTCCACGGAAAGGCGATCGTCAGGGTGGCGAGCACCAGGCCGACGCGGACGATCGTGACGTCCCAACCGGTCATGTTCGCGATCCCGGCGCACACGCCGGCGACCTTGCCGTTGGCGCGATCGACCTCGAATTTCCTGCCACGCATATTCATTCCATCCTCCCTGAATCCCGGCTGTCCTCGGCCGGAGCCAAAATCCTGTCCCGGTGCGCGCTGCGCACCTGCGGCCGCTCCACCTGGTCGGCCATTGCCCGCTCGAGCACCTCGAGCCGTTCCTCCATCCGTTCGACCGCGCCCCACAGGGCCTCCTGGTCGCCGGCCTCGTCCATCATCTCGCGCGTCTCGCGGATCCGCCGCGACGGCCGCACCGCCCAGGCAATCACTAGGGCCACGAGCACCACCATGACGACGGTGCCCACGATCCGGGCGATCTGGATCGCCTCCATGATGGCGTTGCCGTCGATCTGCATGGTCATGCCGCGATCCTTCTTTGCTTCATCGCCTCGAGCTCGGCGTCGACGCGCTCGGCGACGCGAAGCTCGGCGATCTCTTCCTCGAGCGTGCGCGGCGGCGCGGCGAGCAGCAAAGCCTCGGCATGGCCCTCGGCGAGGTCGGCCTCGCGGTCGAGCAGGTCGAAGCCGGCAAAGGCCTCCTCGGTGCGCGGGCCGGCATACATTTCGCGCAGCCGCACCTGGTTGGCGGCGGCCTCGATCCGGGTAACGACCGCGTTCTGACGCGCCCGCGCCTCGCGCAGCTTCGCCTGCAGCTTGGCGATGTCGCCCTCCGAGGCGCGCAGCGCGGCGTCGATCGTCGCGATCTCTTCCCTCAGCTCCTCGGCGAGGCCGGTGAGCTTCTCCTTCTCGACGAGGGCGAGGCGGGCGAGGTCGTCGCGGCCCTTGCTCAGCGCAAGCTCGGCGCGCTCGGTCCAGCTCGCCTGGAGCTCGGCGACCTGCGCGACCTGACGGCTCTTCTCCTTGGAATCGGCGATCAGCCGGGCCGCGGAGGCACGCACTTCCACCAAAGTCTCCTCCATCTCCAGGATGATCACGCGGATCGTCTTGGCGGGATCGTCCGACCGGTTGACCAGGTCGATGACGTTGGCGGCGATGATGTCGCGGGTGCGGGAGAAGATGCTCATTTCAGGGGAAGCTCCGAGGTGCGAAGTGGTTGGCGCGGCCGGGATGCTGACAGGGGGAAGGCAGCGATCCCGGCCGGCGCCGCGGTTCAGGCAGAGACCTGAGCCGAAGCCTGAGGCTGGTTGTGCAGCTGATCGGCGTGAACCGGGCCGAACGAAGCCGAGAGGAAGGTGGCCGAGAGGATGATGGCGCCGACGGCGGCGGTGATCGTCTGCGGGATGGCGGTGAAGTTGATCATTTTGTGTCTCCTGAACCTTGGTGTGATCGTTGTGAAACCGATGCTCACAAGGTTAGCAGGAGGCGTGCCAAATGGATTTTTTGGCGGAAATCCGCCGTTTTCTCATGATCGACGGGAGGAGGGACGGCTCGGCCGCCGCCGCCAGTTGGCGTAGATTCCCAACTATTGGCGCCCACTCGTCATCCCGGCGAAGGCCGGGACCCACGAACACGGAGATGGGGGATGATGCGAGGCGGCTTTCGCAACTTTCAGCAGCAGAGTTCATGGGCCCCGGCCTTCGCCGGGGTGACTCATTTCAGGATTGCGGCGAAAAATCCGATCGCCGCCGGCGCTCCCCATTGTCCTTGCGGGTCAGCTCGAGCAGCCGGGCGCCGGCCATGAACACGGCGCAGGTGCAGGCCGCGAAGAGCAGCCAGCCGCCGAAGCCGGGATAGAGATCGAGATAGCGCATGCCGCGGTCGACGGCGCCAAGCCCGAGTGCGTAGATCACCGCCATCGCTTCGAAGCGGTTCTTGATGACGAAGAGTCTGCCGATGCGCCCCAACATGCCGGAAAAACAGCAAGATGCGGGCCAATCGCGGAAAAGCGCCGGTCTCGACGGTTAACGGGTAAGGATTTGTAAACCATGCCGACAGGGTTCTGCCGAACGCCGGTCAGTCGTCCACTTCCAGCAGGAAATGACCGCCCTTTCGCAAGGTGACGACGAAGGTCCGCCAGCGTCCGCCCTCGTTCTGCCGCACCATCGCTTCGCGGATATCCTCCAGCGCTGCCTGGATTTCCGCCATCTCTGCCGCCTCGGGCGCTTCGTGCCGGCTGTGGTCCTGGGCGGTCCAGCTCAGCCTGAACCGGGGCCGGTCCGTGTCGAGCGCGCCCTCCAGCCTGGCCTCCAGAAATCCGGGCGTGCACTGCGCGGCGATCAGCCGGCCGAGATGAAGATATTTGTCGTCCATCGCTTCGCTCATCTCAGGCCTCCGCTTCGAGCGCCAGCATGGCGAAGGTCGCCAGCCAATGCTCGCCCATATAGTCGCCGGCGACATAAGGCAGGCTCGCGTCGAGATGGGTGTCGGCGGCCTCGCGCGCCAGCTCGGCAAGCACCGGCGGCAGCGCGCCGGCCAGGCCACGCCAGCACCAGGCGCGGCTGAGATTGACCCCGTCGAGATGAGCGATCTTGCCGTCGGAGCGGTCGGAGACGAAGGCCGGGGTGAACAGGCTGACCGGCCGGCCGTCGGCGAGATCGGGCAGGAAGGCGGCGAACCAGGCCTGGAAGGCGCGCTCCGGCAGCGCCCGGCGCATCAGCAGCGCCTCGACCAGGGCCGGCGAGAGGAAGTCGTCGCCGCCCGGCTCCCAGGCCGGGCAGGAGCGGTCGCCGCCATAATAGTCGCCTGCGCGGCCGCGGATCAGCCCGGCGAGGCCGGTGTCGTTGGCGTCGGCCCAGTCGAGCGCAAGCACCAGGGCGAAGGCGGTGTTGTAATGGGCGCCGACCCGGACCGGGTAGGTGAGCTTGGGCAGATAGGCCTTGAACCGTTCGGCGAAAGCCTCGGCGAGCGGCGCCAGCGCCTCGGCCCAGTCCGCCTCGTGCCGCTGCGCCTCGGCGTGGAGCATCAGCAGCCAGGCCCAGCCATAAGGCCGCTCGAAGCCGCCGGTATAAGCGCGGTCCAGATAGTCGCGCTCGCCGGCAACCTTCGCCGGCACCAGCATCTCGTCGAGCAGGGCACGGATCCGCGGCGCGTTCGGCATCGCCGGGAACAGCCGCAAGGTCCGCGCCAGCAGCCAATAGCCGTGCACGCAGCTGTGCCAGTCGAAGCTGCCGAAGAAGATCGGATGGAGCGCGCGCGGGGAGAGCACGTCCTCCGGCCCCTCCATCACATGGTCGAGCTTGTGCGGATATTCGCGGGTGACATGGCCGAGGGCGATGCCGGCGAAGCGGTCGGCGGTGGCGGCGGTGAGGTGGTGTGACATGGACGCGCCCTACCCGATCCTCCCCGGGACGGGGAGGGGGACCAGCCGCAGGCTGGTGGAGGGGGGCCCGCGCTTAGGGCGCGTAACCGCCGGGCCCCCTCCACCACGCCGCTCCGCGACGCGGTCCCCCTCCCCGTCCCGGGGAGGATTTCAAAAGGCCAGGAAATAGATCAGCAGGATGTTGACCGCGAGCAGCGGCAAGGCGGTGCCGACCTGCGCCTTGATCACGCCGTTGCGGTCCTTGAGCTCGAGCAGGGCGGCCGGGACGACGTTGAAATTGGCCGCCATCGGCGTCATCAGCGTCCCGCAAAAGCCGACGAGCATACCGATCGCGCCGATCACCGCCGGATTGCCGTGATCGGCCTGGATGAGCAGTGGCACGGCGATCGCCGCCGCCATCACCGGGAAAGCGGCGAAGGCATTGCCCATGATCATCGTGAACAGCACCATGCCGAGCGCGAAGACCAGCAGGGTGAGGAAGACATTGCCTTCCGGTATCACGGCGCGCGCGGCGCCGCCGATCACGTCGCCGACGCCGGCGGCGGCGAACACCACGCCAAGCGCAGCGAGCATCTGCGGCAGCACCGCCGCCCAGCCGATCGCATCGATCAGCCGCCTGCCCTCCTGCAGCGGCGCGGCCGCCGGCGGCTTCAGCCAGGCGAACAGGACGGCCAGCGCCGCCAGCGCGCCGAGGCAGAGGAAGAGATAGGTCTCGCGCTGCGGCTCGATCCAGCCCTGCGCGCCGAGCGGCGTATATTTGTAGGCGAGGGTGCCGGCGAGCGCGACGGCGGGAATGATCAGCGCCGGCAGGAACAGGCGGTTGCCGAGCTGGTGCGCCAGGGTCAGCCGCTCGCCCTCGCTGGTGGTCGCGGGAACGCCGCGGCCCATCAGGCCGAAGCCGGCGATCGCGGCGAGCGCGAGGACGAGCAGGCCGTTGACGAAGTCGCCGAGCCAGGAGCCGGCGAGCAGGCTCAGCGCCATCAGCCCCCAGAAGGCGGCGTTGCCGAAGCGCTTGCGGTTGGCGCGATCGAGCGCGCTGAGGATCGCGAAGGCGCCGAACATCAGGCCGGCGAGGCTGTAGGCCCATTGGATCGTGATCATTTGCGCCTCCGCTTCAGGCGCCGGTCGAGGCGCAGCAGGCGGAAGCCGTGGATCAGGAAGGCGGCGATCGCGGTCGGGATCGCCCAGATCGCCAGGTCGAGCGGCGCGAGGTTGTAGCCGTAGCCGGCGAGCGTCGACTGGATCAGCACGATCGAGCCGATCGCGATGAAGATGTCCTCGCCGAAGAAATTGCCGACATTGTCGGTGGCCGCGGCGAAGGCCTTCACCTCCTCCGCGCTCTCCTCTTCGATGCCATTGTGCTGCTGCTCCGCCGCCGCAAGCGCCATCGGCGCGACCAGAGGCCGGACGGTCTGCGGATGGCCCGCGATCGTGTTCAGGCCGAGCGCGGCGGTCACCTGGCGGAAGAGCAGATAGAGGACGAGCAGACGCCCGGCGGTCGCCGCCTTGAAGCGGCGGATCGTCGCCGTCGCCCGCTCGCGCAGGCCATGGCGTTCGAGCAGGCCGATCACCGGCAGCACGATCCAGACGATGGCGATGATCCGATTGTCGTTGAACGCCTTGCCGAGCAGCGAGACGATTTCGAGCGGCCCCTTGCCGGCGATCAGCCCGGTCGCGAGCGCCGCCACCGTCACCACGATCATCGGATTGAGCCTGAGCGCGAAGCCGACGACGACGATCAGTATACCGGCTAGGACGAAATATTGGGGGAGGTTCATGATCAATTCCTCCCCTGAAAGGGGAGGGGGACCGCGAAGCGGTGGTGGGGTATCAGCGTTCGAGCGAGATGGTCAGCCAGTCGATTTTCCCCAAAGGCTGATACCCCTCCACCATGCGGCGCATGGTCCCCCTCCCCTTTCAGGGGAGGAATTTTGACGGTCTCACCCTTCACCATACCCCCCTCCCCCGGGCGTCTCGATCAGGAAGGCATCGCCCGGCGCCATATCGGCGGCGTCGGTCGCGGTCAGAACCTCTTCGCTACCGTCGTCGCGGAGCACCTTGTTCACGCCGGGC
>JAFAZM010000411.1 GCA_019239785.1 Sphingomonadaceae bacterium | reverse complement strand
GGTTGACCAGCGCCCGGAGGAAGGCGGGATAGTCGCTGCGGTGCGGATGCCAATGGCCGTAGAGGGCCGAGAAGCGGGCGGTGGTCAGCGGCTCGTTGACCGGAGTCCAGCGGCTTACGTGGGGATAGCGCGCGGCGACGCGCGCCGCATAATCGGCGAGCTTCGCCGGGAAGTCGGGATCGAGCAAATCGGTATAGGCCGGGCCGGAGCCGTGATGGAGCAGGCCGCCGATCGCCTCGATGCCGTGCGCCGCGAGCCGTTCCAGCCGCCGGTCGGTCCAGGAGAAATCGAGCCGGTCCGGCCGGTCGGGCGCCACCCGCTCCCACAGGATCGGATAGCGCAAGGTCCGGATTCCGAGCGCGGCGATCAGGTCGATATCGGCGTCGCGTGCCTCATGTCCCGTCTCGGTAACCTGGTCGCGCCAGCGGTCGCCAAGGCGGACGATGGTGCATTCCGGGCCGGCCCACAATTCGAGCGGGGCCCGGCTCGCTTCGCGCTCGGCCACATTCCTCTCCGGCGAGCGGTCCAGCGCGACCGCAGGGGGCCAATGCCGGGACGAATTCGAGGTTCCTGAGAAAGAGGATGATCTGGATCAGTCTCGCCGCGCGGCGGCTCCCGGCCCGGGCCGGTCGCGACGTCGGGTGCGAAATCCATCGGCCTCCCGCATCGGGAGAAACGCATCAACCTGGATCAGCGGCCCCTTTTTTGGGGGAACGGCAGGCAGCGTAACCGGTTGGAAGCCTACAGGAAATCAGGGGAAAAACATGATCGGCGAGTTGATCTTGAGGTTTTCCGCGCTCGCCTTCCTGATCGGCATCTTCGTCTTCGCCTTCGTCATCAATCTTTGAGCGATTGGGCGACGGAACGGGGCAGCACAGGCGGCGTTTCAGCGCACGGAGGTCCGTTCGGGCCGGCTGTCGTCTACCCTGTGGAGACCATGATCGAGAAAGCGATCCTGAAGCTGAAGGCACGCGACACGCTCAGCGCCGAAGAGGAAGACGTGCTGCGCGAAGCGATCCAGCGCAGCGAGGACGTGCCCTCCGACCGGATCCTGGTCCGCCCCGGCGAGGAGCTGAGCCAGTCGATCCTGCTGCTGGACGGGCTGGTGTGCCGCTACAAGGACATGCGCAACGGCGAGCGCCAGATCATGGAGCTGCACGTCCCCGGCGATTTCCTGGACCTCCACGGCTTCCTGCTGAAGCGGCTCGATCATCATGTCATGTCGCTGGTGCCGAGCCGGGTCGCGTTCATGCCGCACGCCAGGCTCGAGCGGATCAGCCGGGAGCACCCGCATCTGACGCGGCTGCTCTGGCTTACCACGTTGATCGACGCGGCGATCCATCGCGAATGGCTGGTGTCGCTGGGGCGACGCACGGCGCTCGCCAGGCTCGGCCACCTGTTCTGCGAGATGCACGCCCGATTGTGCGTGGTGGGGCTCGCCGCCCCGAACGGCTTCCCGCTGCCGATCACCCAGGCGGACCTGGCCGAATGCCTCGGCCTCACCTCGGTCCACGTCAACCGCGTGCTGCGCCGGCTGCGCGAGGAGGGGCTGGCGACCTTCCGCGACTCCTGGGTCGAGATCCTCGATTCCGAACGGCTCAGGCGCATCGCCGAGTTCGATCCCGACTATCTCCAGATCGAGCGCCGGCCGCGCTAAACTTCGACATTCAACGTCTCACGCCCTCTCCCGTCGGCCGGAGGGGAGTTTCATTATCCTGCCGCCGCTACGGCCGCGTGATCACCGCCCCGACCGCCGCGATCCGCTCGACCTCGCGATAGGCGGGCTGCTCGAGCTGCTCGCCGAAGATGTCGGGATCGATCTCGTCATAGCGCAGGCCGCAGCCGAGCGGCGCGAGGTCGCGTTCCAGCGCGTCCCGCAGCCCGTCCCGGCCGGCGACGATCGCGCTGCCGGTGTAGAGCAGCATCCGCCCGCAGGGTGCGAGCCGGCGCGCCGTCGCCAGCGCCCATTGGTGCGACAGGCCGGCGCCGAGCATCGCGCCGCCGTCGCGATAGGCCGGTCCCCCTTCGTCCATGATGAAGGGCGGATTGGCGATCACCAGGTCGAGCGGCCCCGGCACCGGATCGAGCGAAGCGGCCGCGACCGTCTCGACCGCGACCGCCGCCGCGGCGGCGTTGATCCGCGCCAGGCGCAGCGCCGCGGGATTGGAATCGACCAGGATCACGGCCGCGCCCGGCAGCAACCGCGACGCCAGGATGCCGCCGGCGCCGGCACCGGCGCCCATGTCGACGATCCGCGCGACCCGGCAGGGCTCGGCGAGCTCGGCCGTGACGAAGCGGACGAAGCGGTAGGTGTCCGGGCCGAGGAAGACGGCATCGGGCCGGTCCGTCGGGAAGGCGCCGTGCAGGAAGAGGGTCCCCGCGACGCGGGAGACGCGCACCCGGCTCCGGCAAAGCGCGCCCTCCTTTGCAAGCGCGCCGCCGCGGTCCAGCAGGTCGGCCAGATCCTCCGGCAGCAGCGCGCGGCCGAAGGGCAGGCTCCAGCCGAAGACGTCGCGCAGCCCGCGCGCCTGCCTCATCTCCGGGCGGCCGACGACCCGCTCGTGCGTCGCCGGGGTCGGCGCAACGAAATCGTAGCCGAGTCCGTCGAGCCGCCGCAGCAGCTCGGCCAGCGCCCGGTCGGCGGGATCCGGATCTTCAGGCCGCACCGAACGCAGCCTCAGCCGGCGCCGGCCCGCGTCATTCCTCGGCGCTTCCCGGCTCGGCGGCTTTGACCTCGTCGTCGCGCGAGGTCACTGGCGGCCCATCGTCCTTCTGCAGGGCGTCGCCGCTGGTCCGGTCGGCTGGCATGACGGATCCTTTCGCGCATCGCCCGCCCCCGCCCAGCCCTAAACCGCCGCCGCCGAGGCCGGTTCCGAGACGCCTGATTGATCTGGATTAACGTTGCGAATCAGGAACAAAGCCCGTCCCGCCAGGGTTCTTCAGGCAAATCTCAATTGCGCACGGACCCCAAATGGCGACCCTTTTCGACCCGCGCGGCCACCGGCCCGCATCCCAATTCCTGAACGACGATTTCCAGCAGGGCCTTGCGCATTGGAACCGGCAGCGGCTCGCCCCGAGCCTGCCGAGCGACGACTGGCAGCTGATCCTCGACGGCGATGCCAAGATGCTCCGCCTCGAAGGCGCCTTCCTCGAGGAATTGCGCGCCGAGATCGCCGAGGAAGCGGCCGCGGCGCCGTGCACGCCGGAGGCCTTCCTCGCCTGGTTCGAGGGGCTGAAGCGGACCGGGCCGGGCCAGGACGATCCGCTCTTTCCCTGGCTTGCCGAGAAAGCCGGCCTGGACGATTTCCGCTGGTTCCTCACCCAGGAGGCGGCGGGCGAGGCCGGCTTCGACGACCTCGTCGCCTGTGCGCAGGTGAAGCTGCCGGCGCGGGCGAAGCTGGAGCTGGCGCGCAATTATTGGGACGAGATGGGCCGCGGCAACTTCAAGGGCATGCACGGGCCGATGCTCGACGCGCTGGTGACGGCGCTGCAGCTCGACCCGCGGATCGACACGACGGTCTGGGAGAGCCTCGCGCTCGCCAATGCGATGACGGCGATGGCCACGACCCGCCGCTACGCCTTTCATGCGATCGGCGCGCTCGGCGTGATCGAGCTCACCGCGCCGGGCCGCTCGGCGGCGACTGCGGCCGGCCTTCGCCGGCTCGGCATCAGCGGCAAGGACCGGCATTATTTCGACCTGCACGCGGTGCTCGACGTCCGCCACAGCGAGGCCTGGAACGAGGAGGCGATCGGCCCGCTGGTCGCCGAGGATCCCCGCCGCGCGACCGCGATCGCCGAGGGCGCGCTGATCCGCCTCGCCTGCGGCGCCCGCTGCTTCGCCCGCTACCGGCAGGAGCTGTGGGGTTAGGAGCGGCGGACCAAATGGAACTCAAATCGCTCATCCTGAGTAGGGACTGAGCCTGGCGAAGGCCCGTATCGAAGGACCCGATGCAGTGCTCCTTCGATACGCCGGTTCGACAAGCTCACCGGCTACTCAGGATGAGCGAGTCGGTTTAGGCCCCTTCACTCTAGGTACAATGTAGAATGCAGCTCGAGCACTTCCTTTTGGACCAGAATGGCTGGGTGCCGAACAACGACGCGCTGCCGGTGCTCGTCTATCGCGGCGCCGTCTCGGGCAGCGGCGAGGAGGCGGCCAAGACGTTCGAGGCGATGTTCGCGCGGCACTTCTGGCCGCCGCAATGGCGCGACGTCGTCTACGATTATCACCATTATCATTCGACCGCGCACGAGGCGCTCGGCATCGCCACCGGTTCCGCCACCCTGACGCTCGGCGGCCCGGCGGGGAAGCGAGTCCAGGTCAAGGCCGGCGACGCCCTCGTCCTGCCGGTCGGCACCGGTCACCGCAGCGTCGAGGCCAGCGACGATTTCCTCGTCGTCGGCGCATATCCAGAGGGGCAGGAATGGGACATCTGCCGCGAGGCGCCATCCGACGAGGCGCGGGAACGGATGCGCGGCCTGCCGGTGCCGGACATGGACCCGGTCGCCGGCGCGGACGGGCCGCTCACCGAATATTGGAATCCGCAGCGATAACGGCTGCCCGGCTCGCCGGGCGTTCGCTCAGGGGCTGTGGCTGTGATGCTTGGTCAGCTGCCAGATCGCGACGCCGATCGCGATGATCACCAGGGTCGGGATGATGAAGCCGCCGCGGATATGGGATTCGCCCTGCAGCGGCGCCGCGGCGCGGATCGCGGGGGAATTGGCGAGGCTGAGCGGCCGGGCCGACTGGGCCGCCGCATTCGTGCCGACAATTGCGAGCGCCAGCGCCGCAGCCATACCGAGCTTTCTGAACATCATCATCGATCACCTTCATTTTCGCCGTTTCGGCGCCGTACTCATGGAAGCGGCGGGCCGATCCTGTCAACCGGCCGGCGCCGGTACGAGCGGGCGAAGGTTCAATGCGCCGCGGCGCGCACCGGCTCCCTGAGGTCGCGGAAGATCTCCGCCTCGCGCGCCCGATAGGGCGTGCCGTCCGGCCGCAGCAGATCGTGGAACCAGATCGGCGGCTGCTGCAACGTATAGGGCCGCTCCCAGCTGTCCCACGGCAGGTTGGTCTGGATCCGCCCCTGGACGAAGCCCCAGTTGATCATGCCGATATTCTCGCGCCGGGCGATCGGCAGGATCGTGTCGACGGTCGAGCCGTTCCCCCGCGCCATCCACTCGGTGCAGAAGAGGGGCCGGCCGTAGGGCCGGAGCTGGGCGATGCGCTGCTCGAACTGCTCGGGCCAGTCGTAATTGTGGAAGGTGATGACGTCGGATTCGCCGAGCTGGATCTGCTGGATGCGGTTCAGCGACCGCGAATTGGGCGACCAGTCGTCGCCCGCCCAGACGCCGCTGGTCAATGGCTGCTCCGGTCCGCGGCTGCGGGCCCAGGCGAAGATGCGCGGCAGCAGGCTCTCGATCCGCGACCGCTCCTGCGCGAGCTGCGCGCCATTGTAGGAGCCGCCGCCCGGATTGTCGGGCTCGTTCCAGAGATCCCAGGCGAGCACGCGCTGGTCGTGCGCGAAGGTCCCGATCACGTCCTCGACATAATGGCGGAGGCGCGGCTCCTGGCTTGGATCGATGAGGTCATGCCGGCTCGGGCTCTGCACCCAGCCGCTATTGTGGACGCCGGGAATCGGCCGGTGCTGGGGGCCGATCACCGGGTCCGGATCCCAGCAGCTGTCGAAGAGGACGAAGACCGGGCGGATGCCGTGGCGGGCGGCGATGGTCAGGAACTCGTCCATCCGCCGCTTGAAGCCCTCCGGATCCTCCGAATAAGCGAGGTCGTGCAGGAACACCCGCATCGTGTTCATCCGGAACTGCTGCTGCGCCCAGCCGAGCTCGCGGTCGATCTCCCGCGGGTCCCAGGTCGCCGCCTGCCACATCTCCAGCTGGTTGATCGCGTCGGCCGGAATGTAATTGGCGCCGGTGAGCCAGGGCTGGTGCGCGTACCAGCTCTGCGCCCGCGCCGGCGTCCAGCGCTGGCCCGAGGCTTCCGGCGCGGCGGCCTGCGCCGCGAGGGCCGCCGTTGCCGCAACCGGCTGGGGCGCCAGCGGCGCGAGCAGGAAGGCGGCGAGCAAGGTCCAGTGGCGAAGCTTCATCTCGTTTTCCTCAGCGGCCGGCGCGGGTCGAGAAGCGCCACTCGATGATGTTGCGGTAGGTCTGGCCGGGCTCCAGCCGGACCGAGCCGAACTCGGGGCGGTTCGGCGTGTCGGGGAACATCTGCGGCTCGAGCACGATCGCGTCGCCCATCCGGTAGATCCGGTTCGCCTTGCCGACCGTGGTCGCATCGAGGAAATTCCCCGAATAGAATTGCAGGCCCGGCTGGTTGGAGAAAATCTCCATCACCCGGCCCGAATGCGGCTCCTCGACCCGGGCGAGCAGCCGCGGCGTCGGCGAGAGGCCGCGCGCGATCACCCAATTGTGATCGTAGCCGCGGCCGAAGACGATCTGCTGGTCGCTGGCGTCGCGCACCCGCGCGCCGATCGCGGTCGGCCGGCGGAAATCGAAGACGGTGCCCTGGACCGCGCGGAACTCGCCGGTCGGAATCGCGGTCGCGTCGGTCGGCGAGTAGAAATCGGCGGGGATGGTCAGGAGGTGGCCCATCGCGCCTTCGGCCGAGCCCTCGCCGGCCAGGTTCCAATAAGCATGGTTGGAGAGGTTCACGACCGTGGTGCGGTCGGTGGTCGCGCGATATTCGACCGAGAGGATGTTGCGCTCGTCGAGCGAATAGGTCGCGGTGACCGTGAGCGTGCCCGGATAGCCCATGTCGCCGTTGGGGCTGATGTAGCGCAGGGTGACGCTGCCGGTCGGCCCGGCCTGGCTGCCGACCAGGGTCCAATTCACCTTGTCGAAGCCCTTGGTGCCGCCGTGCAGCGAATTGGGGCCGTTATTGACCGTCACCTGATAGTCGTGGCCGTCCAGCGTGAAGCGGCCGCGCGCGATCCGGTTGGCGACCCGGCCG
>JAFAZM010000373.1 GCA_019239785.1 Sphingomonadaceae bacterium | reverse complement strand
GTTCTCCAGCCCCCTCAGCGCCACCGCGATGGCAGCGCCGAGCAGGCCGAGCGGAATCACCATCAGCACGGAAATCGGGATTGACCAGCTCTCGTAGAGCGCGGCGAGGCAGAGGAAGACGACCAGCAGCGAAATGCCGTAGAGATAGGGCGCCTGGCCCGAGGAGAGCCGCTCCTGGTAGGAGACGCCGGCCCATTGCACCGAGACGCCGGGAATCTCCGCGGCGAGCTGGGCCATCCGGTCCATCGCCTCACCCGAGCTGTGGCCCGGCGCCGGCTGGCCCTGGATCTCGAAGGACTGAATGCCGTTGAAGCGGGTCAAGGTCGTCGGCGCCTGCGACCAGGAGGTGCGGGCGAATGAGGAGAAGGGCGCCATCGTCCCCTGCGAGGTGCGCACGTACCATTGGTCGAGGTCCTGCGGCGCGGCGCGGAACGGCGCGTCGCCCTGGACGAAGACGCGCTTCACCCGGCCGCGGTCGATGAAATCGTTGACGTAGCGCCCGCCCCAGGCGGTGGAGAGGGTGGCGTTGACGTCCTCCTGGCTGAGGCCGAGCGTGCGCATCGCCCCCGCATCCCAATCGATATGCAAAGTGGGCACGTCCTCGAGCCCGCTCTGGCGGATCGCGGCGAGGTCCGGATCCGACCGGGCCATTTCGAGCAGCCGGTCGCGGGCGGCCTTGAAGTCCTGGTAGGACATCGCGCCGCTATTCTGCAGCTCCAGCGTGAAGCCCTGCGACTGGCCGAGGCCGCGGATCGCCGGCGGGATGGTGGCGAAGAATTCGACGTCGCGCAGGCCGCCAAGATTGCGGGTGGCGCGGCGGGTGATCGCGTCGGCGGCGTTCTCGCTGCCGCTGCGCTGATCCCACGGCTTCAGCGCGACGAAGCCGCGGCCGACATTCTGGCCGCCGCCGGAGCCGCCGCCAGCGGTGCCGCTGATCGTGAAGATGACCGCGGTGTTGCGCGCCTCCTGGGTCATGAAATAGCGCTCGACCGTCGATTGGACGGCGAGGGTGCGGGCCTGGGTCGCGCCCGGCGGCAGGGTGTACTGGACCTGGGCGGCGCCCTGGTCCTCCACCGGGAGGAAGCTCGTCGGCAGGCGCAGGAAGAGGACGACCAGCAGCGCGGTGATCGCGGCGTAGATCAGGAGGAACAGCCATTTGCGCTCGACGACGGTGCGCGCGCCCTGCTGGTGCCGCTCGACGAGCCCGGCGAAGCCCCGGTTGAAGCCGCCGCGGAAGCGCGAGAAGAAGCGGCCGACCGCGGGGAAGCGGCGTTCGAGCCAGGGCTGATGGGTTTCCTCGTAGCGCCTTGACTTGAGCAGGGTCGCGGTCAGCGCCGGGCTCAGGATCAAAGCGACCAGCACCGACAACACCATCGCCGAGACGATGGTGATCGAGAATTGGCGGTAGATGACGCCGGTCGAGCCGCCGAAAAAGGCCATCGGCAGGAACACGGCCGAGAGCACCATCGCGATCGCGACCAGGGCGATCTGGATCTCGCTCATCGACTGGATGGTCGCGTCGCGCGGCGACATGTCGGGATTTTCCTCGAGCAGGCGCTCGACATTCTCGACCACGACGATGGCGTCGTCGACCAGCAGGCCGACGACCAGCACCATGCCGAACAGGGTCAGGGTGTTGATCGAATAGCCGGCGATGGCGACCATCGCGAGCGTGCCGAGCAGCACCACCGGCACCGCGATCGCCGGGATCAGGGTCGGCCGCCAGCCCTGCAGGAAGATGAAGATGACGATGATCACGAGGACGATGGCGATCGCGAGCGTGACCACCACTTCGTGCACCGAGAGCTTGATGAACTCGGTGCTGTCCGAGGGGAAGGTATATTCGAGGCCCGGGGGGAAGCTCCGCGCCTGCCGTTCGACCTCGGCCTTGACCAGCTGTGCGGTGGTGAGGGCGTCGGCGCCCGGGGCGAGGCTGACGGCGATGCCGGTCCCGGGATGGCCGTTGATCCGGCTGACGATCTGGTAATTCTCGGCGCCGAGCTCGACCCGGGCAACGTCCGAGAGGCGGACGATGGCGCCGTTGGGCTCGGTCTTCAGGATGATGTCGCGGAACTGCTCCGGGGTCTGCAGCCGCGACTGGGCGGTGACGGTGGCGTCGAGCATCTGCTCGGGCGGCATCGGCTGGGCGCCGATCTCGCCGGCCGCGACCTCGGTATTCTGCGCCTGGATCGCCGAGACGACGTCGCCGGGCATCAATTGGTGGGCGGCGAGCTGGGCCGGGTTCAGCCAGATCCGCATCGCATATTGGGCGCCGAACACCTGGGTGTCGCCGACGCCGGGGATGCGGCCGATCGGGTCCTGCAGGTGCGAAACCAGATAATCGGAGACGTCCTGGTTCGTCATCCGGTCGGTGGCGTCGTAGACCGACGCGATCAGCAGGAAGTCGGGGTTGGACTTGGTGACGGTGATGCCCTGCTGCTGGACCTGCGCCGGCAGCCGCGGCAGCGCCTGCTGCACCTTGTTCTGGACCTGGACCTGGGCGGTGTCCGGATCGACGCCCTTGTCGAAGGTCGCGGTGATCGAGACCTGGCCGCGCGAAGAGGAATTGGCGCTGAAATAGAGCAGGCCGTCGATCCCCGTCAGCTGCTGCTCGATCACCTGGGTGACGCTGTTCTCGAGCGTCTGCGCCGAGGCGCCGGGGAAGCTCGCGCGGATGTTGACGTTGGGCGGGGCGATGTCCGGATATTGCTCGACCGGCAGCTTGAAGATCGCGCCGATCCCGGCGAGCATGATGATGATCGCGATCACCCAGGCGAAGATGGGCCGATCGATGAAGATGCGCGACATCGCGCCCTAGCGCCCGCCGCTTCGGGCGCCGCCGCCTTGCTGGCCGCCCTGCCCTCCCTGGCCGCGGCCGCCGCCACCCGCGCCATTGCCGCCGCCGAGCCGCTGCGGACTGCCGGCCGGGACCGGGCGAACACTCTGGCCCGGACGGACGCGGGAGGTGCCTTCGACGACCACCCGGTCGCCGTCGGCGAGGCCGGCGGTCACCACCCAGTTCGGGCCGATCGCGCGCTCGGCGACGACCTGGCGCTGGACGATCTTGTTGTCGCGGCCGACGACGAGCACGGTGGCGTTGCCGCGCGGGTCGCGCGAGACGGCGGCCTGCGGCACCAGGAAGGCGTTGGCGGCGACCGACTGGGCGAAGATTGCGCGGACGAACATGCCGGGCAGGAGCAGCCCCTGCGGATTGGGGAAGCGGGCGCGTAGGGTGACCGTGCCGGTGCTCTGGTCGACCATCGTCTCGGCGAACTCGACGGTGCCGGTGAGGCCGTAATCGCTGCCGTCCTCGAGCTTGAGCTGGACCGGCGCGGAAGTGGGCACCGCGCTGCCCGGCGCGCCGAGCGCCCTGCGCAGCGCGAGCAGCTGGCTCGAACTCTGCTGCATGTCGACATAGATCGGGTCGAGCTGCTGGATCACGGTCAGCGGGTCGGCCTGGTTGGCGGTGACCAAGGCGCCCTGCGTGAACAGCGAGCGGCCGATGCGGCCGCTGATCGGCGCCGGCACGCGGGTGTAGCGCAGGTTGATCTGCGCCGTCTGCAGTTGGGCCCGGTTCTGCTGGACGGCGGCGGCGCTCTGCCGCGCCTGGGAGGCGGCGTCGGTATAATCCTGGCGGCTCACCGCCTCCATCTCGGCGAGCGGCCGATAGCGCGCCGCCCGGGTCCGCGCCGCCTCGGCATTGGCCTGGGCGCTTGAGAGGTTCGCCTGCGCCTGGGCTACATTGGCCCGATAGAGGCTCGGGTCGATCTGGTAGAGGGTCTGGCCGGCATGCACGACCGAGCCTTCGGCGAACAGGCGGGCGCGGATCACGCCCGAGACCTGGGGGCGGACCTCGGAGACGGCGAAGGCGGCGGTGCGGCCGGACAGCTCGGTGGTGAGCGGCACGCTGGTCGGGTGGACGACGACGAAGCCGACCTCGGGCGGCGCCCGCTCGCCGCTCTTGTCGTTGCCGCCGCTGCAGCCGGCGCAGAGCAGCACCAAGGCGGCGAGGCCGCACCTGATCATCCTCAGCTGCTTCATTCCGGGAACACGCATTCGGGCGACAACAAAGGCAAGCCTGATTCGCTCCTCGCGGTGGGGGGACGGGGCCGCATATCGCCCTTGCACGCGCCTGCGAAGCCCAAGGCGCGGGGTTGCGACGCTTTGCGACAATTGGGGCACGGGTTTACGGCGAACGTAGGACGGAACGCGGCGAACGTCGCAGGGGTGGGTGAAGCGACGGCGGCCGCGAACGGAGGGGGACGGAGCACCATTGAAATCCTCCCCCGGACGGGCAGGGGACCGCGACGCGAAGCGGCGTGGTGGAGGGGGCCCGGCGGAAGAGGCGCCTTAAACTCCGGACCCCCTCCACCATGCTTCGCATGGTCCCCCTCCCCGACCCGGGGAGGATTTGGATAGGTTAGGCCGACCTCGCCCCGGCCGCGTCCACCAAAGCCGCGCCGATCGCGGCCTTCATCTGGTCACGGGTGAAGGGCTTGGTGAGGACGACGATCTCGCGCGGGCGGGCGGCCATGGAGCTGCTGTCGGCATAGCCGCTGATGATGATGCCGGGGAGGTCGGCGCGGATCTTGCGGGCATGATCGAGCATCTCGCCGCCCGACATCAAAGGCATCGCATAATCGGTGACGATGAGGTCGTAGCCGGCCGGCGCGGCCTGCAGCTTCTCGAGCATCGCAGGGCCGTTCGAAGCGGCCTCGACCTGGTGGCCCATGTCGCTGAGCATGCCGGCGGTGGTCTCGCGCACCGCGTCGTGATCGTCGACGAGCAGGATACGCAGCGGCCGCGTCTCCGGCTTCGCGCCGCGCTCGGCCGGAGGCTCGGCCCGGCGGCGGCCCGCGGCGCGGCCCCGCGGCAGCCAGATCTCGACCGTGGTGCCGCGGCCGACCTCGGAGCTTATGTCGATCGCGCCGCCCGACTGGCGGGCGAAGCCGTAGACCATCGACAGGCCGAGGCCGGTGCCCTTACCGACCTCCTTGGTGGTGAAGAAGGGCTCGGTCACCTGCTCCAGGAGGTCGGGCGGAATACCGGCGCCGGTGTCGGCGACCTTCAGCACGACATAATCGCCGGCGGGAAGGCCGAGCCCGTTGTCCGCCTCGGCGCGAGCGTTGCGGCCGGCGACGCGGATCGTGCCGCCCTCGGGCATCGCATCGCGGGCGTTGATGATCAGGTTCATCAAGGCGAGCTCGAGCTGGGTGCTGTCCGCATAGGCCCGCCAGATCTTCGGATCCGACCGCCAATCGAGCTGGACCAGCCCGCCCAAAGTATGAGCGAGCAATTCGGTGACCGTGGTGGAGAGGCGGCCGATGTCGATCTCGGACGGCGCGAGCTGCTGGCGGCGGGCGAAGGCGAGCAGCCGCCGCACCAGCTCCGAGCCCTGCTCGGCGGCGCGGCGGGTCATGTCGAAAATCTTGCGCTGCGCCTCCTCGAGCGGCACGCGCCGCTCGATCAGGTCGAGACCGCCGAGCACCGCGGCGAGCAGATTGTTGAAATCGTGCGCGATGCCGCCGGTCAACTTGCCGATCGCATCCATCTTGCGCGCCTGCAGCAGCTCGTTCTCGAGCAGGCGGCGGTCGGTGACGTCGAGCAGGGTGCCGGCATAGCGGGGCGGACCGCCGTCGGGATCGGTGAGCAGGACCGCCTGGTCGAGGAAATGCTTGTACTGGCCGTCGGCGCAGCGCCAGCGATATTCGATCGCCATCGCGCCGGTGCGGGCGCGCTCTTCGAGCGCCTTCAGGGTGCGGGTCCTGTCCTCCGGGTGCAGCCGCTCGGCCCAGAGGCCGGGATCGGCCTCGACCGCGTCGAAGGAGAAGCCGGTCACCGTCGCGAAATTGCCGCCGACGAACTGGGGGATGCGCGGCAGGCCGTGCTCGGCCTCGAGATAGAGGATGATCGGCAGCGAGCGGATGATCGCCGCCTGGCGCTGCTCGGCCGCGCGCAATTCCTGCTCGACCCTGAGCCGCTCGGCATTGGCGCGCAAATTGGCGTCGAGCAGCTTCTGCTCCTGCTCCGCCTTGCGCTGGATCTCCCGGGTCATCGTGTAGAGATCGACGAACACGCTGACCTTGGAGCGCAGCACCACCGGCTCGACCGGCTTGAACACATAATCGACCGCGCCCATCGAATAGCCGCGCATCAGATGCTCTTTTTCCTTGTTCACCGCGGACAGGAAGACGATCGGGATGCGCTTGGTCTGCTCGCGCTCGCGGATGATGCGAGCGGTCTCGTAGCCGTCCATGCCGGGCATGTAGACGTCGAGCAGGATCACCGCGAACTCGCCCTTGAGCAGGTGGCGCAGCGCCTCCTCGCCGGACTTGGCGACCTCGACCTCGGCGAGATCCTCGATCACGGTGCGGATGGCGAGGAGGTTGTGTTCGTCGTCGTCGACGACGAGCACCCGCGCCCGCGCCTCCGGCGGCGCCGCAGCTTCCGGCGGGCCGGCGGTCTCGGCCGTCATCTCCGGCGCCGCCGGGGACAAAGCGGAAAGGCTCGCATTCATCCGCTTACTCGGCCGCCGTCTCGATGATCATCGGCTCGACCGCGGGCAAGGCGCCGCGGCTGCGCGCCTTGCCGATCCAGACGCGGAGCAGAGCGAGCAGCAATTCGATGTCGACCGGCTTGGCGATATAGTCGGAGGCGCCGGCATCGAGGCATTTCTGCCGGTCGCCCTTCATCGCCTTGGCGGTGACCGCGATCAGCGGCAGGCTGGCGAGTTCCTTGCGCTGCCGAATCTGCTGCATCGTCTCGTAGCCGTCCATCTCGGGCATCATGATGTCGATGAGCGCAACGTCGATCCCCGGACTCTGCTCCAGGATCAGGATGCCGTCGCGGCCGCGCTCGGCATGGAGCACCTCGACCTCGTGGCTCTCAAGCACGCTGGTCAGCGAGTAGATGTTGCGGATGTCGTCGTCGACGATCAGCACCTTGGCGCCGGCAAGCTCGGGGAGGACCGCCGGCTTGTGCGCGGCCGCGGCCTGCGCCGGGGTGCGCTTGCGCCGGCTCTGCTTCGCCTCCGCGGCGATGCGGCCGAACAATTGGGCAAGCTCGCCATGGTCCGCCGGCTTCCCGGTGACGCCAAAGGCGCCCATCTCGGTGACGGAGCCGAGCTCGTCGGCGCCCGAGATGACGTGGATCGGGATCCGGCCGGTGTCCGGATCGTGCTTGAGAAGGTCGAGCAGGACGAAGCCGTTGATGTCGTCGAGCCCGAGATCGAGCGTGATCGCATTGGGCCTGAGCTTGCGCGCCATCGCCAGCGTTCCCGCCCCGGCGGTCGAGACGACGCCCTTGAGGCCGGCGCCGCGGGCGAGATCGAGCAGGATCGAGGCGAAGGTGACGTCGTCCTCGACGATCAGCACGAACGGATCGTTGCCCAGCTTGTCGCGGTCGTCGACCACCTCCATCGTCGCCGGCAATGCCGAAGGCACCGCGGCGCCGCTATTCTCGTAGCGCGCCGGCGTCGCCGAGCTGGTCGGCGCCGCCACCGCCGCCGCCTCGAGCGGGATGAAGAGGGTGAAGGTCGAGCCCTCGCCCGGCCGCGAGCGGACCTGCAGCTCGCCGCCGAGCAGCCGCGCGATCTCGCGGCTGATCGAGAGGCCGAGGCCGGTGCCGCCATATTTGCGGCTGGTGGTGCCGTCGGCCTGCTGGAAGGCCTCGAAGATCAATTTCTGCTTGTCCTCGGGGATGCCGATGCCGGTGTCGGTCACCGCGATCTCGATCGCCCGATCGACGTTGCGAAGCACCGCGTGGTTCGGGTTCCAGCCGTCCTCGGCGCAGCGCACCTTCAGGGTGACGCCGCCCTGCGAGGTGAACTTGAAGGCGTTGGAGAGGAGGTTGAGGACGACCTGCTGCAGCCTCTTCTCGTCGGTGCGGATCGCGTCGGGGAGGTTCGCGTCGAACTCGACGTCGAAGCGCAGCCCCTTGTCGGCGGCGAGCTGGCGGAAGGTCCGCTCCATGTGCCGCTGCAGGCTCGGCATCGGCATGTCGCCGAGCTCGATCGAGACGGTGCCCGATTCGATCTTGGAGAGGTCGAGGATGTCGTTGATCAGGTTGAGCAGGTCCGAGCCGGCCGAGTTGATCGTGCGGGCGAATTCGGTCTGCTTCTCGTTCAAATTGCCCTGCGGGTTGTCGGCGAGCAGCTTGGAGAGGATCAGCAGCGAGTTGAGCGGCGTCCGAAGCTCGTGGCTCATGTTGGCGAGGAATTCGGACTTGTACTTGGAGGTGAGCGCAAGCTGCTCGGCCTTCTCCTCGACCGCGCGGCGGGCCATGTCGATCTCGAGATTCTTCGCCTCGACCTGCTTCTTCTCGTTCTCGAGCAGCTGGGCCTTCTCCTGCAGCTCCTCGTTGGTCGCGTGCAGCTCCTCCTGCTTGGTGGTGAGCTCGGTCTGGCGGGCCTGCAGCTCCTGGGTCAGCAATTGCGACTGCTTCAGGAGGCCCTCGGTGCGCATCGTCGCGGCGATCGTGTTCAGCACGATGCCGATCGATTCCATCAGCTGGTCGAGGAAACTCTGATGGGTCTCGTTGAACTCGCTGAACGAAGCGAGCTCGATCACCGCCTTCACCTCATCCTCGAACAGGGCCGGAAGGATGTTGATGCTCGTCGGCGCGGCCTGGCCGAGGCCGGAGCCGATGCGGATGAAGTCGCCGGGCACGTCCTGCAGCAGGATCGGGCGCTTGTCCGCCGCCGCCTGGCCGACCAGGCCTTCGCGCAGCCTGAACTCGCGGCGCAACTCGTCGTGGCTCTCGGCGCCGTAGCTGGCCACCAGCTCGAGCTTGGTCTCCTCCTCCTCGCGCCTGGTGACGTAGAAGACGCCGTACTGGGCGTTCACCAAAGGCGCGAGCTCGGACATGATCAGGTTGGAGACGGTCGCGAGGTCGCGCTCGCCCTGGAGCATGCGCGAGAAGCGGGCGAGGTTGGTCTTCAGCCAGTCCTGCTCCGCATTCTTCAGCGTCTGCTCCTTCAGATTGCGGATCATCTCGTTGATCGTGTCCTTGAGCGCGGCCATCTCGCCCGAAGCCTCGACCGCGATCGAGCGGGTGAGGTCGCCCTTGGTCACCGCGGTCGCCACGTCGGCGATCGAGCGAACCTGATTGGTTAGGTTCGCCGCGAGCTGATTCACGTTGTCGGTGAGATCGCGCCACAGGCCGGCGGCGCCGGGGACGCGGGCCTGGCCGCCCAGGCGGCCTTCGATGCCGACCTCGCGGGCCATGTTGGTCACCTGGTCGCCGAAGGTCGACAAGGTCTCGATCATGAAGTTGATCGTCTCGGCAAGCGCGGCGATCTCGCCCTTCGCGTCCACGGTCAGCTTGCGGCGGAGGTTGCCCTGGGCGACCGCGGTGACGACGTCGGCAATGCCGCGCACCTGATTGGTGAGGTTCGTCGCCATCAGGTTCACGTTGTCCGTGAGATCCTTCCAGGTGCCGCCGACGCCGGGCACCTGCGCTTGGCCGCCCAATTTGCCCTCGGTGCCGACCTCGCGGGCCACGCGCGTCACCTCCGAGGCGAAGCCGTTGAGCTGATCGACCATCACGTTGATCGTGTTCTTGAGCTCGAGGATCTCGCCCTTCACGTCGACGGTGATCTTCTTGGAAAGGTCGCCCCTCGCCACCGCGGTGGTCACCTCGGCGATGTTGCGGACCTGGCCGGTCAGATTCTCGGCCATCAGGTTCACGTTGTCGGTGAGGTCCTTCCAAGTGCCGGCGACGCCGGGCACCTGCGCCTGGCCGCCGAGCTTGCCCTCGGTGCCGACCTCGCGGGCCACGCGGGTCACCTCCGAGGCGAAGCCGTTGAGCTGGTCGACCATGACGTTGATCGTGTTCTTGAGCTCCAGGATCTCGCCGCGCACGTCCACGGTGATCTTCTTGGAAAGATCGCCGAGCGCCACCGCGGTGGTCACCTCCGCGATGTTGCGGACCTGGCCGGTGAGGTTGGCGGCAAGCTCGTTCACATTGTCGGTAAGGTCGGCCCAGGTGCCGGCGACGCCCTCCACCTTGGCCTGGCCGCCGAGCTTGCCCTCCGAGCCCACCTCGCGGGCGACGCGGGTCACCTCCGAGGCGAAGCTGTTCAGCTGGTCGACCATGACGTTGATCGTGTTCTTGAGCTCGAGGATCTCGCCCTTCACGTCGACGGTGATCTTCTTGGAAAGGTCGCCGCGCGCCACGGCGGTGGTCACCTCGGCGATGTTGCGCACCTGGCCGGTCAGGTTCGCCGCCATCAGGTTCACGTTGTCGGTGAGGTCGGCCCAGGTGCCGGCGACGCCCTCCACCTTGGCCTGGCCGCCGAGCTTTCCTTCCGAGCCCACCTCGCGGGCGACGCGGGTCACCTCCGAGGCGAAGGAGTTGAGCTGGTCGACCATCACGTTGATCGTATCCTTCAGCTCCAGGATCTCGCCCTTCACGTCGACGGTGATCTTCTTGGAGAGGTCGCCGCGGGCCACCGCGGTGGTCACCTCGGCGATGTTGCGGACCTGGCCGGTCAGGTTCGCCGCCATCAGGTTCACATTGTCGGTGAGGTCGGCCCAGGTGCCGGCGACGCCGGGCACCTGCGCCTGGCCAC
>JAFAZM010000222.1 GCA_019239785.1 Sphingomonadaceae bacterium | reverse complement strand
GCGTCCGGGTCACGTCCTCGCGGATCTGGGTCAGCATCCGCTCGAACATCGAGAAGGCCTCGTGCTTGTACTCGTCGATCGGCTTCTTCTGCGCATAGGCGCGCAGGTGGACGACCTGGCGCAGCGCATCGAGCATCGAGAGATGTTCCTTCCAGTGCAGGTCCAGCGCCTGGAGCAGGATCTGCTTCTCGACATGGACCCACTCTTCCTCGGGAATCTCCTTCGCCTTCTCCTCGACCTGGGCGTCGGCGAGCGCCTGCAGCCGCTCGACGAACATCTCGGGCTCGACCGATTCCTCCTTCACCCAATCCTCGAACGGCGGGGTGAGGCCGAACACGTTCTCGGTCCGCGCCTTCAGATGGGCGATGTCCCACTGCTCCGGATAGGAATTGGGCGGGATCGCCTCGCCAACGATCGAGTTCACCGTCTCGGTGCGCATGTCGCGGACGACGTCGCCGACGGTGGAGGCGTCCATGATGTCGGCGCGCTGTTCGTAGATCACCTTGCGCTGGTCGTTCATGACGTCGTCATATTCGACGACCTGCTTGCGGATGTCGTAGTTGCGGGCCTCGACCTTCTTCTGCGCGGTCTCGATCGCCTTGGAGATCCAGGGCGAGATGATCGCCTCGCCGTCGGCGAGATTCTTGTTCATCAGCCGCGCGAACATGGTCTGCGGGCCGAAGATGCGCAGCAGGTCGTCGTCGAGGCTGAGATAGAAGCGCGACAGGCCGGGGTCGCCCTGGCGGCCCGAGCGGCCGCGCAGCTGATTGTCGATGCGCCGGCTCTCGTGGCGCTCGGTGCCGAGCACGAACAGGCCGCCGGCGGCGATCACCCTCTCCTTCTCGGCGGCGACCTCGGCGCGGATCTTCTCCTCCGCCGCGTCGCGGGCCGGGCCGGGCTCCATCGCGCCGAGCTCGTCCTCGATGCGGAAATCGACATTGCCGCCGAGCTGGATGTCGGTGCCGCGGCCGGCCATGTTGGTGGCGACGGTGACGGCGCCGATCCGGCCGGCCTGGGCGACGATATGGGCCTCGCGCTCATGCTCGCGGGCGTTCAGCACCGCATGCTTGATCTTGGCCTTCTTCAGCCATTCCGAGAGCAATTCCGACTTCTCGATCGAGACGGTGCCGACCAGGATCGGCTGGCCCAGATTCTGCTTCTCGCGGATCGCCTCGACGATCGCGGCGAACTTGTCGTCCTGGTTCTTGTAGAATTCGTCCTCGTCGTCGGCCCGGCGCACCGGCTTGTTGGTCGGGATCGAGACCACGTTCATCTTGTAGATATCGTAGAATTCCGCCGCCTCGGTCGCGGCGGTGCCGGTCATGCCCGAGAGCTTGGGGTACATGCGGAAATAATTCTGGAAGGTGATCGAGGCGAGGGTCTGGT
The DNA here is from genome assembly GCA_019239785.1 of Sphingomonadaceae bacterium. Classification (GTDB taxonomy): domain Bacteria; phylum Pseudomonadota; class Alphaproteobacteria; order Sphingomonadales; family Sphingomonadaceae; genus Allosphingosinicella. Next base: position 1,539 of record JAFAZM010000222.1, on the reverse strand, counting down.
TCTCGGGCTCGATCTCCACGCCCTCCTTGGCCTCGACCGCCTGGTGCAGGCCGTCCGACCAGCGCCGGCCGTCCATCATGCGGCCGGTGAAGGGATCGATGATGACGACCTTCCCCTCCTTCACGATATAGTCGATGTCCCGCTTGAAGGCGACGTTGGCCTTCAGCGCCTGGTTGAGATGGTGGACGACCTGGGTGTTCTCGTAATCGTAGAGGTTGGAGCCGATCAGCAGGCCCTCCGCCTCGAGCAGCCGCTCCATCTTCTCGGTGCCGTCCTCGGTGAGCAGGACGCGCTTGTCCTTCTCGTCATATTCGTAGTCGCTGGCCGGGGTCGCCTTCACCAAAGCGTCGAGCTTCATGTAGAGCTCGGACTTGTCGTCGGTCGGCCCGGAGATGATCAAAGGCGTGCGGGCCTCGTCGATCAGGATCGAATCCACCTCGTCGACGATGCCGAAATTGAACGGCCGCTGCACCATCTGCTGCCGCTCGAACTTCATGTTGTCGCGCAGATAATCGAAGCCGAGCTCGTTGTTGGTGCCGTAGGTGATGTCGGCATGATAGGCGTCGCGCCGCTCGAAATCGCCGAGATTGGGGACGATCACGCCGACGGTGAGGCCGAGGAAGCGGTAGATCTGGCCCATCCAGTCGGCGTCGCGGCGGGCGAGATAGTCGTTGACGGTGACGACGTGGACGCCCTTCCCTTCCAGCGCGTTCAGATAGACGGCGAGCGTCGCGACCAGCGTCTTGCCCTCGCCGGTGCGCATCTCGGCGATCTCGCCGCGATGGAGGACGATGCCGCCGATCAGCTGCACGTCGTAATGGCGCTGGCCGAGCGTGCGGGTCGCCGTCTCGCGCACCGTGGCGAAGGCCTCGGGCAGCAGGTCGTCGAGATCCTCGCCGGCGGCGAGCCGCTCCTTGAAGCGCGCGGTCTGGCCCCTGAGCTCGTCGTCCGACATCGCCTGAATGCTTGGCTCGAGCGCATTGATCTTGTCGACGGTCTTGCGGAGCGAGCGGACGTAGCGGTCGTTCGACGACCCGAAAATGGCTTTGGCCAATCCACCAATCATGTGGGAATCCCGATCTTATTGAAGAGGCCCCGGCCGCGGCCGAGGCGAAGCTGTTGCGATGCGAAGAGAGCGCGCCGAAGCGCGGCGGCTCACTCGATCAGGCGATCCGCATAGGCCGGCGCCGAAGGCCGGACATCGAAGGACGGCGACGCGAAGGTCGCCGCCGCCTGCCGCAACCGCGCCGCGGCCGGCGCCGGCAGCGGCGCCATCCGCACCATCCGCTCCGGACAGGGCGTCTCGGCGCGCGCCACCGCGACATGATGTGGCCGCGGCTCGGGCGCGCGGGCGCCGGAGAAGACGCCGGTCAGCGCGCTGAGCAGGGCAGAGAGGATGAGCAGGAAGTTCATCGCGGGTGGGACATAATGGCGCTGGGGGCGGAGGTCCATGGGGGAAGCGGGTGTGGGGGTGAAAAAGTGGGCGTTTCCCTGGGGTTTTTGCCAACCAAGGTAATTGCGACCCTCTGGCATTTCGCG
>JAFAZM010000179.1 GCA_019239785.1 Sphingomonadaceae bacterium | reverse complement strand
CTCGTCGAACTTCTTCTTGTTGATCTTGCGGATGCGGATCCGCGGGTTCCGCTCCCCGCTCTCGACGATCCGCCGCACCAGCGGCGGGAAGGGGGTGTCGACCGGCAGGTCGTAGGTCAGCAAATCCTTGACGCCCTGATAGCCCGCATTCTCGATCCAGGCCTGATAACGCGACGAATTGTGCCCCATCATCACCATCGGCGGATGATCGAAGCCCATGATCAGCAGCCCCGGCTCGTCCCAGATCCCGAGCGAGAAGGGGCCCATCGAGCGGGTCATCCCCTTCTCCCTCAGCCAGCCTTCCGCCGCCGCGATCAGGCCTTGCGCGGCCTCCTCGTCCTCGGCCTCGAACATCCCCCACTGGCCGATGCCCTTGCCCATATGCGCCTGGACGAGGGTGTCGACCTGCGCCGAGATCCGCCCGACCGCCTTGCCGCCGCGCTCGGCGAGGAAGAGTTGCGCCTCCGCATGCTCGAACCAGGGATTCTTCCCCGGCGTGATCAGCCCGTAGACCTCGTCCTTCAGCGGCGGCACCCAACTGGGATCGGAGAGGTTCAGCCGGTAGGCGAGCTCGACGAAGGCCTTCCTGTCGGCTTTCGAGGAGATGGGGCGGACGGTGAGGGCGGTTTGCAATGCGGTGGCCATGCCGCTTCCTAGAGCGGGCAGGCGCGCGGTGCCAGAGGATGATCGCTTCCCTCGCCGCACCGCCTTTCCCTCCCCCTCAAGGCAGGGGAATCGCTATGGGCCTGAACCGCTCCAACCGTTCGTCCTGAGCCTGTCGAAGGACTTCCTTTTTCTTCCGCCGCAAGGAAGGAATGGGCTTCGACAGGCTCAGCCCGAACGGGCGGGTGAGCGAGGGCGTGGCATTAGGCGATTGCCCTGCCCCCCAAAGGGGAGGGCTCATCGCTTAAACCAGATCAACCCGTCCGCCGCGCGCCCTGTGCTAGCGGCCCGGCAACCCGGCTTCGGATCATTACGGACCCGGACGCGTTAAGAGGGGGTTTGCGCAGGGGTTTTTCCGGATGAGCTCTGAGGGTGAGAAAGCGAACTTCGGCGTCCAGGGGCTGGACGACATCACCGCCGGCGGCCTCGCCCGCGGCCGCCTGTTCCTGCTCGAGGGCAGCCCCGGCACCGGCAAGACCACGATCGCCACCGAATTCCTGCTCGAAGGCGCGCAGCACGGCGAGAGGTGCCTCTACATCACGCTGTCGGAGACCGACGACGAGCTCAGGGCCGGCGCCGCCTCGCACGGCTGGAATCTCGACGGGGTCGAGCTGTTCGAGCTGGTCCCGCCCGAAAGCCTGCTCGACGAGGACCAGCAGCAGAGCCTGCTTTATTCCTCCGACCTCGAGCTGGGCGAGACCACCAAGCGGATCTTCGAGGTCTTCGATCGGGTCAAGCCGGACCGCGTCGTGCTCGACAGCCTCTCCGAGATCCGCCTGCTCGCCCAGAGCTCGCTGCGCTACCGCCGCCAGGTGCTTGCGCTGAAGCATTTCTTCACGCGCAGCGGCGCCACCGTGCTGATGCTCGACGACCTCTCCGGCGGGGAGCAGGACCGCACGATGCACAGCATCGCCCACGGCGTGCTGCGGCTCGAGGAATTGTCGCCCGAATATGGCTCCGAGCGCCGCCGCCTGCGCGTGATCAAATATCGCGGCCAGCGCTATCGCGGCGGCTATCACGATTTCGTGATCGAGACCGGCGGCGTGCGCGTCTTCCCGCGGCTGGTCTCGTTCGAGCACAAGACGAGCTTCGGCCGCGACATCCTCGCCAGCGATTCCGCCGAGCTCAACGCCTTGCTCGGCGGCGGCATCGAGCGCGGCTCCAGCGTCCTCATCCTCGGCCCTGCCGGCACCGGCAAGTCGCTGCTCGCCTTGACCTTCCTGATGGCGGCCTTCGCCCGCGGCGAGAACGGCGCGATGTTCGTCTTCGACGAGGAGCTCGGCCTGCTCTTCGACCGCGCCAGGGGCGTCGGCCTCGATCTCCAGGCCGCGGTCGACCAGGGCCGGCTCACGATCGAGCAGGTCGACGCCGCGCAGCTCACCCCCGGCGAGCTTTCCGCGCGCGTCCGCCGCTGCGTCGAGGAGCATGGCGCGCGCACCGTCGTGATCGACAGCCTCAACGGCTACCAGGCGGCGATGCCGGAGGAGCAGGCCCTGATCCTGCACATGCACGAGCTGCTCCAATATCTGAACCGCCAGGGCGTCTCGACCTTCCTCACCGTCGCCCAGCACGGCCTGGTCGGCGACATGAAGGCGCCCGTCGACGTCACCTATCTCGCCGACACGGTGATCCTGCTGCGCTATTTCGAGGCGCTCGGCCGGGTCCGCCGCGCCATCTCGGTGATCAAGAAGCGGACCGGCGCGCACGAGGACACGATCCGCGAATATCGGATCGACAGGCGCGGGCTGACGCTCGGTGCCCCGCTCACCGAATTCCAGGGCATCTTGCGGGGCGTGCCGATCCTGGTCGGCGACGCCACCCAGCTGCTCGAGGGGCCGCGCGGAGGCGGCTCGGCTTGATCCCCCATCTCTCCGAGCGCGCGATCGTCTTCGCCCCGCAGGGCCGCGACGCGGCCGTCGCCCGCGACATGCTGCGCGAGGCGGGGCTGCGCAGCGAGATCGCCCGCGACGTTCCGGAGCTGGTCGTGCTGCTCGGCGCGGGCGCCGGCCTGGCCCTGGTCACCGAGGAGGCGCTCGCCACCGCCGATCTGCAGCCGCTCGCCGCCTGGATCGAGGCGCAGCCCAAATGGTCGGATTTCCCGTTCATCCTGCTGACCCGCCGGGGCGGCGGCCTGGAGCGCAACCCGTCGGCGGGGCGCTATCTGACCCTGCTCGGCAACGTCACCTTCCTCGAGCGGCCCTTCCACCCGACCACCCTGGTCAGCCTCGCCCAGGCGGCCCTGCGCGGCCGCCGCCGCCAATATGAGGCGCGCGCCCGCCTCGACGAGCTGCACGAGCTCGCCGCGGTGCTGGAGCAGCGCGTCGAGGAGCGCACCGCCGAGCACGAGCTCGCCGTCGCCCAATTGCACGAGGCCCAGAAATTGGAGACTTTGGGCCAGCTCACCGGCGGCGTTGCCCACGATTTCAACAACCTGCTCACCCCGATCGCCGGCGCGCTCGACATGCTGCAGCGCAAATATGGCGATGCCGATCC
>JAFAZM010000042.1 GCA_019239785.1 Sphingomonadaceae bacterium | reverse complement strand
TTGGCGCACTGGATCATCTGGCCGGCGGCTCCTTTCACGAGATTGTCGAGCGCGGCGATCGCGAGGATACGCCCGGTGCGCGGATCGTAGCGGGCGGTGAGGTGGACCGCGTTCGAGCCCAGGGTCCATTTGGTCGACGGCGCGCGCTCGGAGACATGGATGAAGGGCTCGTCGGCATAGGCTTCGTGCAACGCGGCGAGCGGATCGCAAGGCCCCCTGGCGATCGCGGTGCAGGTCGCGAGAATGCCCCGGTTCATCGGCGCGAGGTGCGGCGTGAACAGCAATCTGCCGCCAAGCTCCATCTCCATCTCCGCGGTGTGGCGATGCTCGAGCAGGCCGTAGGCGCTCATATTCTCGTCGACATTGTTGAAATGCGTCGTTTCCTTCAGCCCCTTGCCCGCGCCGCTGACCCCGGAGGCCGCATCGACAATGATCGTGTCGGGATCGATCAGGCCGAGCAGGGGCCTCAGCGCGAGGATCGCCGAGGTCGGATAGCAGCCGGCGGCGGCCACCGTCCTGGAGCCGGCGATCGCGTCCCGGTGCAGCTCGGGAATGCCGTAGACGAAGCGGCCGAGCAGCTCCGGCGCCGAATGCGGCTCAAGGTACCAGCGTTCGTAGGCGGCGGCGTCGTTCAGCCTGAAATCGGCGCCGAGATCGACGAAGGGGATGCCGGCCGCGACGATCTCCGGCGCGACCGCCTGCGACTGGCCGTGCGGCAAGGCGGCGAAGACCAGTCCGATTCCCTCCAGCGCTCCCGGCGCGTAGCGCTCAACACTCATCTGCGGGTAAGCGAGGGCGAGATGGGGATGGACGTCGCCAAGGGCGGCGCCGGCCTGGCTGTCGCCGAACAGCCGCGCCGGCTTCAGCACGGGATGGCCGGCGCAGAGCCGCAGCAGCTCGGCGCCGACGAATCCGGATGCCCCAAGGATGGCAACGTCAATCATGCGAGCGCCTATGCACAGAATTGCATAATTATGCAACCAGTCTCATGAATCGAAAGCGCCCCGGAAAAACCGGGGCGCCCGATCCTTTCACCGGAGCTTTCGGCTCAGGGGCTGTGAGGGCCGTTATTCTTGTCGACCAGCTTGACGATCCCGTAGATGATCAGGCCGAGGATCACAGCGCCGACGATGTAGATGCCGTAGCCGCGACGATCGAGATTGCTCTGGCCCTGCATCCCGGCAGCCGCGCGCTCCACGCTGGGGCTGTTGGACAGGCTCAGCGGTTGTGCCGACTGGGCCACCGCGGCACTGCTGGCGGTGATCATCGAGACGGCGGCGACCGCGGCCAGTTTCTTGGAGAGCATGTTAACCTCCCTTGACGTGACCCGGCGGGGTTCGCCGGGCAATAGCATTCGGTCGTCCGGAATCCCTTTCCGACCGAACCGGCAACCCCTTAGCGCCGGCTCCGTTCCATTTCCATGACAATCTGCACCGATATTTGCGGGCTACTTTCCTTTTCCTGTCGCCGGCGCGAACGGGCCGGCCGGCCGCTCCTTCATCCGCAGGACGGCGCGGCATTTTCCTAATCCGGCGCAGCGCCGTCCGAAACGATTGTTGCCGGATAGCCACAGCAGCCTTGCATCTTGTTGCCGATCTGCCGCGCTCGGTTGTTACGGGGCGGCGATGGTGATTATTTCAAGCTACCAAAAATGGGGGATGCCATGACCTGCACGAACTCGCCGTCGCCGGCCCGGATTCTGATCCTGAGCGCCGCTTCCCTGCTCGCTTTGGCCGCCTCCGGCCCCGCTCTTGCCCAGCCGGCACAGCCGGCCCCGGCCACGGCCGCGAACGTGGGTGACGATCAGGTCATCATCGTCACCGCCACCAAGCGCGAAACCTCGCTGATCGACGTGCCCTTCTCGATCAATGCGCAGACCGAGGCCGCCATCCAGCGCTCGGGCGCCAACACGATCGAGGACCTGTCGCGGAACGTCGCCGGCCTCACCATCCAGAATCTGGGGCCTGGCCAGAGCCAGGTCTCGGTGCGCGGCGTCTCCGCCGGCCAGATCGTCCGCGACCAGCCCGGCGTGAAGGAGCAGGTCGGCGTCTATCTCGACGAATCGGTGATCTCGCTTTCGCTCTTCACCCCCGATATCGACCTCTACGACCTCAACCGCGTCGAGACGCTGCGCGGCCCGCAGGGCACCTTGTTCGGCTCCGGTTCGGTCGGCGGCACGATCCGCTACATCACCAACCAGCCCGACATGAACCATTTCGAGGGCTCGGCCGAAGCCAATCTGAACGTGCTCGAGGGCGGCAGCGTCGGCGGCCATCTCAAGGCCATGGTCAACGCCCCACTCACCACTGGCGTCGCGATGCGCGCGGTCGGCTATTACACCCGCTATGGCGGCTTCATCGACGCGCTCGGGCCGGGCGGCGGCAACAACGTCAATGACGGCTATCGCGTCGGCGGCCGCGTCGCGCTCACGCTGGAGCCGGCGCCGGGCGTCCGGCTGACGCCGCGCGTCCTCTACCAGGAGATCCGCGCCAACGGCTTCAACCGCGAGGAGATCTTCAACCTCTTCGCCAATCCCTTCACCAATGCCGCGGCGCCGAACGGCCGCGCGCCGATCACGCTCCGCGAGCGCCAGCAATATCTGCTGCTGCCCGAGCGCTTCTCGGACAAGACCTTCCTCGCCGACCTCACCGCGCAGTTCGAATTGAGCCCGATGGCGACGATCACCTCGATCTCGACCTATATCAACCGCAGCATCCTGGTCAGCCGCGACGCCAGCGCGCTGACCGGCAGCGTCTCGGTCGATCTCGGCTATCCGAACGCCGCGGTGCTGCTGCCCTCGAACCTGCGCGACACCACCGATCTCGAAACCTACGCACAGGAGCTGCGACTCGCGACCAACACCGGCGGCCCGGCCAATTTCGTCGCGGGCGTCTTCTATTCGAGCACGAACCGTTTCTACCGCCAGCGTCTGCCCACCCCGGGCTATGACGCCTTCACCGACGCCCGCTTCGGCGCCGGCACCTCGGCCGCGGTCGCCAACGGCTTCCCGGCCAACTCGCCCTACAATTCCGATCTTCCCTACACGATCACGCAGAAGGCGATCTTCGGCGAGGCCACGTTCGACATCAGCTCGCAGCTGCACGCCACCGCCGGCGGGCGCTATTACGACTTCTCCGAGCGGCGCCGGTTCAAGTCGGGCGGCCTCTTCTCGAACGACGACAACCGCACCGACCGGACCTCGTCGAACGGCTTCAGCCCGCGCTTCATCCTGAGCTACGAGCCGGACCCGAATTTCCGCATCAACGCCCAGGCTTCGCAGGGCTTCCGGCTCGGCGGCGTCAACGATCCGCTGAACCTGCCGCTCTGCACCGCCTCGGACCGCGCCCTGTTCGGCGGCTTCCAATCCTATGGCGACGAGAAATTGTGGAATTACGAGCTCGGCGTCCGCGCCCGCCGGCACGGCCTCAACTTCTCCGCCGCAGGCTTCTATACCGACATCTCGAACCTGCAGGTGACGCTCGACGCCGGCTCCTGCTCGTCGCGCATCGTCTTCAACGTGCCCAAGGCGCATACGATGGGCCTCGAATGGGAGCTGTCGGCGACCCCGGTCCAGGGGCTCGACCTCTCCATCAGCGGCAGCCTGGTCAAGGCCGAGTTCGACTCGACCCTGCCCGGCGTGCTCGCGACGACCACCGGCATCCGCAACGGCAACCGGCTGCCGACCGTGCCCAACTTCCAGCTGTCGGCGAGCGCGAGCTACTCCTTCCCGGTCGCGACCGACGCCAACGCCTATGTCGGCGCTTCCTTCCAGCATGTCGGCAACCGCTACACCCAGCCGAGCGATCAGGAGAACAATCCGCGCAGCTTCGTCTCCGGCCTGCCCTTCGGCGGGGCGACCGGCACTGCGGCGACGATCGTCGACCTCAAGCTGCCCGCCTACAATTACGTCAATCTCAGCGCCGGCGTGGATTGGGACAACGGCCTTGGGGCGATGATCTACGTGACCAATCTGTTCGACGAGAATGCACTGCTCTCGTTCGACCGCGAGCGCGGCGGACGGGCGCGGCTCGGCTTCAACGTCGGCCAGCCGCGGACGATCGGCATCACCCTCCGCAAGCGCTTCGGCCATTGACGGCGCCGCCCGCCCCTGCATGGTGCGGGGGAGGGGAGGAAGGAGCGCGATGGCCGGACCGAGCCGCCGCAGCGTGATCCTGTCGGGCGCCGGCGCCGCCGCGGCGGCGGCGCTGCCCAAGGGCCTTGCCGCGCAACCCGGCCGGCGCGGCGCCGGTGCGCGGGCGGCCCGGCGCGATGCGGACGTCATCGTCGTCGGCGCCGGCGTGTTCGGCGCCTGGACCGCGGCCCGGCTGCGCGCCGAGGGGCGCAGCGTGCTGCTCGTCGACGCCTGGGGGCCGGGCCATGCCCGCGCCTCGTCCGGCGGGGAATCGCGGATGACGCGCGGCGCTTATGGCGGCGACGCAATCTACAGCCGGATGGCGCGCGATTCGCTGGAGGAGTGGCGGGTGCTCTCCGCGCGCGCCGACCTGCCGCTCTTTCACGAAACCGGCGTGCTGTTCTTCTTCCCCGAAATACAGCCCTATTTCGAGGAGACGATGCAAGTTCACCGGCGGCTCGGCCTGCCGACCGCCCTGCTCGACTCGGCAGAGCTGC
>JAFAZM010000034.1 GCA_019239785.1 Sphingomonadaceae bacterium | reverse complement strand
GGAGTTCCAGGATCATTGGTTCGTGCGCAGCGGCGGCCGCTGCCGCGCCACGACGACGGTCGGCTGGCGCGGCAACGCCTTCATCGCTTTCTATACGTCGCTGATCGGGGCCGCGACCTGGCTGCTGCTCGGCCGCACGCTGGTCGGCTTCGCCGCCGCGATCGTCCTCATCACCGCTTTGTTCGTGACCGTCGTCGTCGCCAAGACGCGCGGCGGCGTGGATTTGTAGGAGAGGCGAGATGCTGCTGATGTTCCACGTCTCCGACCGCCGTCTCGCATGGCTGCTCGGCTGCGCCGCCTTGCTGGGCGGCGCCGGGCTGCTATTGAGTTCGTTCTAGCCCGGGAGGGCATGGGATGGCTGGTGACGGGGCCTGGTTCGGGCGGCGCGGCTACGGCACGCGCAATCTGCCGATCAGCTGGCAGGGCTGGCTTGCGACGATCCTCTATGCCTGCGCCGTGATGCTCTGCTTCTTCCTGCCGGCGATCTGGAACCTCCCGCATGCGGAATTGCTGTCCTTCGCCTCCTTCGCCCTGGTGACGATCGCCTTCACGATGGTCTGCGCCCGCAAGAGCCGGCCCTAGAGTGTTTTCGAGCCGGATGAACATCCGGCGACTCGGAAAACACGGAAAACAAAGGAAACCAGGCTCCTTCCCGGTTCAATCCAGCCGGGAACGGGCCTAATCGTCCGTGGCCGGGTGCAGCGTGCGCCTGGCTTCCGTCACCAGCTGACGCGCGCGCTCCAGCCCGTCCCGCAGTTGGGCGAGCAATGCGTCGGCGTCCCGGAATTCTGGCGGCGCGTCGGCGCGGCCGGCACAGGGGATGGGCTTCGTTCCGATCGGGGCTGAAGGTTCCACGGCGCGCGACATGGCTCCCAACAAGGGGTCCGCCGCCGACGGACCAGCCTGCGGCGGACCCAGAGCGATGTCCCCGGGGGGTGGGGACATAGGTCCTCTAAAATCAACAGGTTAATTTCAGGGTAAAGCGGTGGAGACCGCTTACGGCATCGTGGCCCCGCCGCGCGCGGCGCCGGTTCAGACGGCCTCGGCCCCGACCCGCGCATGGCGCGCCGCCGGCTGCGGCCCCAGGCCGAGCAGCGGCCGCAAGCTGCCGGCTGCGCGGCCGAGCCGCCAGAACAGCCAGCAGCCGGCCGCGGTCGCCACGACCACGATCGCGAAGGCCGGTCCCGGCGGCAGCGCCAGCGGCTGCAGCCACCAGGCGACCAGCACGATGATCGTCTGGTGGACGATGTAGGCGGGGAAGACCGCCTCGGCGAGCGGCCGGCGCCAGCGATGGTCGCGGTTCAGCAAGGTGCCGGCGAGGTGCAGCATCACCAAGGTCATGCTCCACAGCATCGCCCCCATCGCCGCCCTGTCGACCGCCATGGCGAGATGGCTGGGATGGCTTTCCCCCGGATAGGCGATCTCCACCGCAGCCATCACGGCGAAGCTCGCCAGCGCGACCGCGAGCGCCGGCCGCCACAACCGGGCTATAGCCGGCCACAGGCCCGGCGTGCCGGCGAGCGCATAGCCGAACAGGAAGCAGGGCAGGTAGACGAAGTCGCTCAGCCAGTCGTTGAACAGCCCGTGCGCTTCGCCGAGCGTGAACACGATCCCGACCCGGGCCGCGGCGAAATAAGCGAGCGGCGCCCACAACAATCGCGACCCCTTGGCGAGCCATGACGGCGTCGCCGCGGCCCAGGCCCTCAGCCCGGGGGGCGCATAGGCGGCCGCGGCGAGCAGCGCCATGGTGAAGGTCCACAGATAGAAGAGGAACCAGAGATGCTCCCAGGCGGGCATCGTCACCCCGTGGAAGCGGTGGAAGCTGAAGCCGTCATGGGCGAGGAAATAGGAATAATCGTGGCCGTAATGGGCTTCGCGAAGCCGCACCCAGGTCTGGGGCGGGATCAGCACTGCCATCGCGAACAGCAAAGGGAGGAGCAGCCGCTGGGTTCGCTCGCGCACGAAGCTCGGCACGTCGCCGAGCCGCGCCAGCATCGTCCTGCTCGCATAGCCGGCAATGACGAACGGCAATGCCAGCCGCCACGAGGAGAGGAACAGCATCGGATAGGCTGGCCATTCCACCTCGGCGAGCTTGATCACCCAGGGGCCCGGCGCGAAGGCCAGCCCGGCATGATAGAGGATCAGCAGCAGGAAGGCGTGGATCCGCAGCCAGTCCAGTCCGTAATGGCGGGACGGCGGAGCGCCGTCGCGCGAAGAGGGGCCATCATGGTCCATCGCCGCTCTTTAGCCGCGCAATGCGGCAATCGAATTGAATTGCAGGGTTAACGGCCCGGCCGCCAATCCCGATTCTGGACAATCCCGGCGCGCCGGTCCAACCTCGCCTGATGCTGACGAGCCGGCGCGATCTCCTGGCGATGGGCGGGGCCGCCCTCCTGCTCTCCGGCCCCACGCGGCTGTTCGCCGAGGAGGCGGCCGCGGCGCTGCGGCCGATGACCGGCGACGTCGTCCCGATCTCGCAGGGCGAGCATCTCGCCCGCATCGCTCGCGCCCAGCGCCTGATGGGTGAGGCCGGCATCTCCGCGCTGCTGATCGAGCCCGGCGCCTCGATGATCTACTTCACCGGTGTGCATTGGCATTTGAGCGAGCGGCTCACCGCCGCGATCCTGCCGCAGCGCGGCGAGCCTTGCATCGTCACCCCGCATTTCGAGGAGCCGTCGGTCCGGGAAAGCCTGAAGGTGCCGGCGGACGTTCGCGTCTGGAACGAGGACGAGGACCCGCTCGTCACCGTCGCCGGCTTCCTGCGCGACCGCCGCCTCACCGGACCGGTCGCGATCGAGGAACGGGTGCGCTTCTTCGCGGTCGACGGGCTCAGGCGGGCGATGCCGCATGTCGAGGTCCGCAACGGCGCCGGCATCGTGCGCGGCTGCCGGATGCTCAAATCGGCGCACGAGCTAGCCTTGATGCAGAAGGCGACCGACATCACCATCGCCGCCTATCGCTACACCTTCCCGCGGATCGAGGCCGGGATGAACCCGGCGCGGATCGGGGCGATCATGAACGGCGCTACGGAGGCGCTCGGCGGCAGCCCCGAATTCGCCCTGATCCTGCTCGGCGAGGCGAGCGCCTATCCGCACGGCTCCGGCCAGCCGCAGGCGGTGCGCGAGGGGGAAGTGGTGCTGATGGACTGCGGCTGCACGGTCGAGGGCTATCAGTCGGACATCTCGCGCACCTTCGTCTTCGGCCGGCCGAACGACGCGCAGCGCCGGGTCTGGGACCAGGTCCATGAAGGCCAGCAGATCGCGATCCGCGCCGCTCAGGTGGGCCGCCCGGCCGGCAGCGTCGACGATGCGGTGCGCGCCCAGTACGAGCGCTGGGGCTACGGCCCGGGCTACCGGCTGCCGGGCCTCTCCCACCGCACCGGCCACGGCATCGGCCTCGACGGCCACGAGCCGGTCAACCTCGTCCATGGCGAGACGACCTTGCTTCGCCCCGGCATGTGCTTCTCCGACGAGCCCGGCCTCTACCTGCCCGGCAAGTTCGGTATACGGCTCGAGGACTGCTTCCACATGACCGAATCGGGGCCGCGCTTCTTCTCGACGCCGCCGCCCTCGCTCGAGAATCCGTTCGGCTGAGCAGGGAGGCAGAATGGTCTACGAAGCGCGCTACTCGATGAAGGCCAGCTACATCCTCGCCGGCCTCTGCTTCATGCTCTCCCTGATCGGCTTCGCCGCCGCCGGCGTGATCCCGAACAACAGTGGTTATTATCCGGTGACCGGCTGGTCGATCGTCGCGGTGTGCTTCGCCATTGCCTACATCTTCCTCCGCCGCGGCCGCGGCGGCGGGGTCGAGGCGCGGATCGATGGGGCCGGTGTCTATGCGCCGCGCTTCTCGCCCGAGCCGGTGCCCTGGGCGCGGATCCGCTCGGTCCTGCCCGTCCGGCACGGCGCGCAGCGTATCGTCCGGTTCGAGCTGACCCCGGATGCGCCGCAGCAAGCCGACAATGCGGTCCTGCGCGCCACCGGCACGCTCGATCGCGCTCTCGGCTTCGGCGATTTCGGAATCAACACCACCTATCTCGACCGCGGCCAGGCCGAATTGCTGGCTGCGGTGCGGCACTATCGGCCGGATTTGTTAGAGGAGAACGGGCGGCTTTGAATCGTCGGCTTAGCCCCTCCCCTTCAGGGGAGGGGTGAAATCATGCCCTAACTTTCCCTAAACCCTTCCAGCGCCTATATGCGCGCCATGTCCATCAGGCCCTGGCGCGATATCGTGCGGCGCAAGTCGCGGCAGATCATGGTCGGCAATGTGCCGGTCGGCGGCGACGCGCCGATCTCCGTGCAGACGATGACCAACACGCCGACCTCCGACGCGAAGGCGACGATCGACCAGATCCGCCGCTGCGAGGACGTTGGCGTCGACATCATCCGCGTCTCCTGCCCCGATGTGGAGTCGACCGCGGCGCTGAGGCAGATCGTCCGCGCCTCCCGCGTGCCGATCGTCGCCGACATCCATTTCCACTACAAGCGCGCGCTCGAAGCGGCCGATGCCGGCGCCGCCTGCCTCCGGATCAATCCGGGCAATATCGGCTCCTCCGAGCGGGTCGCGGAGGTGGTGCGCGCCGCGCGGGCGAACGGCTGCTCGATGCGGATCGGCGTCAATGCCGGCAGCCTGGAGCGCGACCTGCTCGAGAAATATGGCGAGCCTTGCCCCGAGGCTTTGGTCGAAAGCGCTCTCGACCATATCAAATTGCTCCAGGACCACGACTTCCACGAATATAAGGTGGCGGTGAAGGCGTCGGACCATTTCCTCGCCGTCGCCGCCTACCAGCAGCTCGCCGAAGCGGTCGATTGCCCGCTCCATCTCGGCATCACCGAGGCGGGCGGCCAGCGTGGGGGCACCGTCAAGTCGGCGATCGGCATCGGCTCCCTGCTCTGGTTCGGGATCGGCGACACGATCCGCGTCTCTCTTTCGGCCGAGCCCGAGGAGGAGGTGCGGGTCGGCTACGAGATCCTGAAGACGCTCGGCATCCGCAACCGCGGCGTGCGCGTCGTCTCCTGCCCGAGCTGCGCCCGCCAGGGCTTCGACGTGATCCGCACCGTCGAGAAGCTGGAGCAAAGGCTCAGCCATATCCGCACGCCGATGTCGCTCTCCGTGCTCGGCTGCGTCGTCAACGGGCCGGGTGAGGCGCGCGAGACCGACATCGGCATCACCGGCGGCGGCAACGGCAAGCATATGGTCTACCTTTCCGGCGTCACCGACCATCACGTCCAGGACGCCGAGATGATCGACCATATCGTGAAATTGGTCGAAGCGAAGGCGGCCGAGATCGAGGCCGCGAACGCGGTGGTGGCGCACGCCGCGGAATAATCCCGACCCACTCCTCCCCTGAAAGGGGAGGGGGACCGCCGCCGAAGGCGGTGGTGGAGGGGTATCAGCGCTGACAGCAAATTCTCGGAGGTTGATACCCCACCACCATGCTGCGCATGGTCCCCCTCCCCTTGCAGGGGAGGATCTGGTCTGCACCCGGTCGCTCCCCGTTAACCATTCGCTTTAAGCCCATCTAAGCCGCTGCGCCCCTAATGCGCCGCCATGTCCAAGGGGCTGATCGGGGTCGTCTTATTCGGCGCGTTCATCGGGCTGCTGATGCCCGGCGGACGCTCGCATTCCGGCGCGCCCGAGGCGACCAGCACGACCTACAGCGCGGTGCCGGTCGAGACCCGGGTGCATCGCAGCGAGGGCGGCCATTTCTACGTGCACGCGCTCGTCAACGGCCAGCTCGTCCGCTTCGTCGTCGACACCGGCGCCACCACGGTCGCCCTGACGCCCGAGGATGCCGAGCGGGTCGGGATCAAGCTGAACCCTTCAAGCTTCGAGGTGATCGGCGAGGGCGCGGCCGGCCCGATTCGCGGCCAGATGGTCCAGCTCGACAGCGTCAACCTCGACGGCAAGCAGGTGAACCACATCCGCGCCGC
>JAFAZM010000239.1 GCA_019239785.1 Sphingomonadaceae bacterium | reverse complement strand
TGCGGTCGGCGGCCTCGCGGTGGGGGAGGGGCAGGCGGCGATGTTCGCCTGCCTGGATTTCGCACCAGGCCAGCTGCCCGACGCCGCGCCGCGCTACCTGATGGGGGTCGGCAAGCCGGACGACATCGTCGGCGCGGTCGAGCGCGGCATCGACATGTTCGATTGCGTGCTGCCCACCCGCAGCGGACGCACCGGCCAGGCCTTCACCTGGGACGGCCCGATCAACATCCGCAACGCGAAGTTTGCCGAGGATCCGGCGCCGCTCGCTCCGGACTCGCCGACCGCCGGCTGGTCCAAGGCCTATCTCCACCATCTGGTGCGGTCCGGGGAGATTCTCGGCGCGATGCTGATGACCGAGCACAATCTCTGGTTCTACCAGCGGCTGATGCAGGAATTGCGAGCGGCGATTGCTGGAGGGCGGCTCCAGGCGTTCGCCGATGGCTTTCGCGCAAGATATGGGAAGAATGAGAGCTAGGCCGCTTCTTTTGTGAGTTTTGCCACTTCCATCGGCCGCCAGTTGTGACAGTCTCTGCCTTCGGGAGGGCAGTCACGTGATTCGATCACCAGGCATCTCGGCAATTGCGCTGCTGGTTGTGGGCGCGGCGGCCTGTACGCCGCTTCCGGACACGAGCGGCTACACCGCGGCGAGCTCCCAGCTGAAGCAGAGTGCGGCCGCCGTCGGGACGGTGATGCACGACGAGCTGGCGCGCACGACGGACCGGATTCCGGGCGAGCAGAATCGCGCTCGGCTCGCCACTGCGACGATCAATTTCGACAATGCGTGGCACGACACCGTCGGGTCCCTCTCGGCAATGGCCGACTATGCGCAGTCGGTGGAAGATCTGACGAATGCGGGCAATCACGGTGCGGACAGCGCGCGGCAATTGTCGCAGAGCGTCCTGTCCCTGGCCGGGGCGGTCGGGATCGCGCCAGGGGCCGCCGTTGCCGGCGCCGCGGTGGATACTTTCGCCTTGCTCAACTCGGCCGTGGCCAATATTCGCGCCAGCCGCTCGCTCACGGCTTCGCTTGCCGCTGCAGACCCGCTTATGCAGGACATAGCGGTAAGGGTAAAAAGGCAGGTCGATGCCGCGGAGCACATGTTCAACGTGCTAATTTCGCAGCAGAGGGTCGAGATCGACGCCGCATACGGCCGTGTTCGCAACATCGACGACGAGCTGCGGCGGCAGGAGATCGATGCCGCTGCGAATGCTACGGGGAGCGGGGACAGCGCGCTTCAGGCTAATTTGACGAGGCTGCGGGATGCGCGGGCGCTGATGGCCCCGCGCGTCGCCGAATATCAGGCAGCCGTTGAAACGGTGGCGACCAGGGAGAGGGCGGGCCGCAATCTATTCCTCGCCACCCGGACAGCACTGCAAAGCTGGGCGGACAGCCACAGCCGCCTCGTCAGAGCGGTCCAGGAACGTCGTCCGGTCAGCTTCCAGTCGCTCATGGCAGCCAGCCAGGATGTTCGGGATCTGGTTCAGCGGTGGAGGGATTTATGAGCGATATCGTTGGCCCGGCGGCGGCCCGGTCGGTCCTCGACGCTTTGTTGGCGAGTATCGAAGCGTCGCTGAAGGCGGTGCAGGGTGGATCGCAGGAAGCCAGGACGACTGCGATGGACGCGGCACAGAAGAGACTGAGCGATTTCATCAATAGCACGCGCCCGCAGAATCTAGCGGACCAGGCGGAAGTGGACGCAGTGCAGCAGATCGACGACGTCGCACTTAATGCCTTTTCCAACTTGACCGCCGACCAGATCGAAGCCGGCGTGGCGGCAATCCAGCAGAGCAACCAACAGTTGGTGGCGCTGACTGCGCAGCTAAACCTGCAAACCGCGAGCACGTCGGCCGCCGCCAAATCCATCGCGCTCCAGCCGGTCAAGAAGGCGGTGGATGCGATGACGGCGATGGTCAATTCGGTGAAGGCGCTGAAGGACAATCTGAGCGCCGCCGACCCTGACCAGGCGAAGGCGGCCGCCGAGATCGAGAAGCTCATCCAGCAGTTCGAGATCGTGCGAAAGGCCGTATCGGCCCCCGCCGGCTAGGCCTGCAGCTGTACGGTCCGGGCGAGGAGGGCCATTCCTGCTCTTAGAACAGCGGCTGGCCCCGGTCGCTGTCGCCGATGAGCACGCGCCCCGGCACATGCCGGCGCAGGGTGCGGGCCGGGGGCTCGGTGGGATTGTCCGGATAGGTGCGGCCGTTGAAGGACAGCAGAGCCTCGTGCGCCCGCACGCCGCCGCCGGCGACGGTGACCGCAAGGTCGCGCCAGCCATGGCTCGACGTCGGCAGCAGCCGGACCGGGGTGTGGACGAGGGTCATGTCGGCGACCTGCCGCCAGGAGCGGCCGGCCGGCGTGTAGATCGTCAGGCCGCAGCCGCCGGTGCCGCAATAATAATTGGAGAGGAAATAGACGAAAGCTTCCGGCCGGCCGTCGCCATTGAGGTCGGTGAAGGCGGCGACATAGCGCCCATCGGGATCGTTCTCGCGGTCGGCCTGGTGGCTCGCCTGCAGGAAGGCGTGCAGCGACTCTTCCTGCGATGCGGGCTGTGCGCCGAGACCCGAAGCCGCTGTGAGAGCGGCCAGGAAAAGGGTCGCGCGCCGCATGCTCTAGCCTCCAAAACCCCGTCCGAGGAAGCTCGGCACCGGCCCGTTCCAGCCTTCTTCGTCGGCCTCCGGCTCCGGCGCGCGCGGGGGGCGATCGCGCCTTGCCTCCTTCGGCTTCGGGGCGGGCTGCTCGTTCCGCGCCGCCGCAGGCCGCTTGCTCCGCGGCGCTGCGGGCCGTTCGCCCGCGGCCGCCGCCGGCCGCTCCTCCACCGCGGGCTCGTCCTTCTTCCTGCCTTTGCCGCGCGCCGGCTTCTCCGCCCGCTGCCGCTCCGCGCGGCCAGCCTCGTCGTCGCCGCTTTCGCGTGCCGGCGCCGGCTTGCCGCCCATCTCGGCGATCCTGGTGCCGGTCAGCTTCTGGATATTGTCGATCGATTCGGCGTCCGCGCCGGTCACCAGGCTGATCGCGACGCCGGTCTTGCCGGCGCGGCCGGTGCGGCCGATCCGGTGGACATAATCGTCCGGATGCCAGGGCACGTCATAGTTGAAGATGTGGGAGACGCCCTTGATGTCGAGACCGCGGGCGGCGACGTCCGAGGCGACGAGGATGTTGATCTCGTCATTCTTGAACCGGTCGAGCTCGCGGATCCGGTCGGCCTGGTCCATGTCGCCCTGGATCTGGCCGACGTTGAGGCCGGAGCGCTTCAGCGACTGGGCGAGCTCGCGCACCGTCGTCTTGCGGTTGCAGAAGACGATCGCGGTGCGGACGTCCTCGCCGTGCAGCAGATCGGTCAGCGCCTCGCGCTTGCGGCGCGAATCGACGCGCAGGATGCGCTGGTCGATCAAGGTGTTGGTCTGCGCCGGCCGGGCGACCTCGATCGACTTGGGATCGGAAAGGAAGCGGTCGGCGAGCTTCTTGATCGGCGCCGGCATCGTCGCGGAGAAGAGCAGGGTCTGCCGGTTCTTCGGCAGCTTGGTGCAGATCTCCTCGATGTCGGGGATGAAGCCCATGTCGAGCATCCGGTCCGCCTCGTCGATGACGAGCAGCGAGCAGCCGTTCAGCATGATCTTGCCGCGGCCGAACAGGTCCATGAGGCGGCCCGGCGTCGCGATCAGCACGTCGACGCCCTTCTCCAGCGCCTTCACCTGGTCGCCCATCTGCACGCCGCCGATCAGCAGCGCCATCGAGAGCTTGTGATGCTTGCCGTACTTCTCGAAATTCTCGGCGACCTGGGCGGCGAGCTCGCGGGTCGGCTCGAGGATCAGCGAGCGCGGCATGCGCGCGCGGGCGCGGCCCTGGGCGAGGATGTCGATCATCGGCAGCACGAAGCCGGCGGTCTTGCCGGTTCCGGTCTGGGCGATGCCGATGATGTCGCGGCCCATCAGCACGGAGGGGATGGCCTGGCGCTGGATCGGGGTCGGGTCGTCATAGCCCGCCTCGCTCACCGCGCGGAGCAATTCGTCAGACAGGCCGAGATCGGCAAAGCTCATGGAAAATCCGGGAATGGGGCCTGCCCAAGCGGGCGGGCGCTTCGCGCCGCCGCTTGTGCGAAGCGGCCTCGCTTGTCAAGGAAACTAGAGCGGCTTGTGATCTGATTGCATCAGATCAACCGCTCTAAATCATTATATGGTCGCGATTTCCGAGTCGTCAGATGATGCCATCCGACTGGAAGTCGCTCTAGCGTGCCCGAGCGGCCCGCAGGCTGCGGAAACGGTCGATCCGGCATTCGCCGCCGGTGCGCGCGCGGATCGAATCGCGGTCGGCGCAGATCAGGCCGTCCGGCGTCGCCGCCATATAGAAGCCGGCATAATAATCGAGCGCCGGGCAATGGCGCTTCAGCCGGGCGCGGACGCGGGTATTGTCGCGGAAGACGAGATCGACGCTGTCCTGGCCGAGCCGGCCGGCGCCGGCGATCTGCGCCCAGGCGATGCAGCGTGGGCCGCGATGCTCCTCCCAGCGGATGGGCATCGCATTGGCCGAGGCGGCGGCGGCCGGCGCGGGCGCCGCGGCATTGACCGGGCGGCCTCCGGCCGGCGTGCGCACGATGATGATCTGCTCGTGGAAGGTGATGGTGCCTGTGATGGGCGGCCGCTGGGCCGCCTGCTTGGCGCCGTCGTCGCCCGCAAAGGCGAGCGTCAGCAAGGCGGCGATGCCCGCGCGGATCATCGGTGCAGCTCCATGTCGGGCCGGCATCGGGGAGGGCGCTTGAACATGGGATTAATTGATCCTCCCTGGCCGGTGCCCTAATCCGGGCGGCGATGGCCTATCCTTCCGAGACCCTGCTCGACAAGCTCGCCGCCCTGCTCGGACCGAAGGGGATGACCCGCGACCCCGCCGAGATCGAACCCTGGCTGGCCGACTGGCGCAGCCGCTATCATGGCCGGGCGGCGGCGATGCTGAAGCCGG
>JAFAZM010000218.1 GCA_019239785.1 Sphingomonadaceae bacterium | reverse complement strand
TCGGCAACGACAAGGTCTATCTGCGGGCGGCGCCGGGCGCGATCGGCCGCGCCCTCGCCGCGACCGCCGCCGCCGCCCCGGCGCCGCCGCCCGTCGTGACCGCGGTCCGCGAGCCTGCCGGGGCGGACGGCTTCAACCAGCGCGGCTATGTGCGGCTGCAGACGAACGACCTGGACGGCGCCGCCGCCGACTTCGACCGCGCCGCGGCGCTCAATCCGCATTGGTCGCGGCCGATCGCCAACACTGCGATCGTGCTCATCCATCGCGGCCGCTACGACGAAGCGGAGGCGGCGCTCGCGCGCGCGGCCGCGCTCGATGCCAACGACTTCGTCGTCCCTCAGGGCCGCGGCATGATCCAGCTGGCCCGGCAGCGGCCGATCCCGGCGATCGTCGCGTTCAGCCGCAGCCTCGAGCTCGATCCCGGCAACAGCTTCACCCTCATGCAGCGCGCGATCGCCTATCAGCAGGCCGGCGACCTGGACGATGCCCTGGCGGACCTCGATTCGATCCTCTCGAGCCAGCCGAACCACAAGGGCGCGCTCGCCGCCCGGGCGCGGCTACATGCCTGGCGCGGCGAGGCCGACCCGGCGCTCGCCGACGCCGACGCGATCGTCGCCCAGGATCCGCACGATCCCGCCGCCCTCTATCAGCGTGCCGAGATCCTGCGCCGGATCGGCCGCACCGAGCGCGCCAACGCCGCTTATGCGGAAGCGCTCGCCGCCCTCGACGCCCGCGCCGCCGGCGCGCCGGCGCGGGCCGCGGAATATGACGAGCTGCGGAGCCTGATCTATTCGGCGAGCGGCCAGACCGCGCGGGCGATCGCGCTGATCGACGCGCAGCTCGCTCACAGGGCCGACGACCCCACCCTGCTCAACGAGCGCTGCTGGGCGCGGGCGACCGCCAATCAGGAGCTGAACCTAGCGCTCGCCGATTGCGAGCATGCGCTCGCCCGGTCGCGGGACGATCCCGCCATCCTCGACAGCCGCGCCTTCGTGAAGCTGCGCATGGGCCAATATGACGGCGCCATCGCCGACGAGGATGCGGCCCTGGCCCATTCGCCCAACCTGCCGGCGGCGCTCTATACGCGCGGCATCGCGCGGCTGCGCAAGGGCGACCGGGAGGCCGGCGAGCGCGACCTCGCCGCCGCCCGCCGCCTCGCCTACGACATCGACGCGACTTATCGGGGCTATGGCGTGACGCCATAGGCACCTGATCCGTTGGCGGCGTGACACCATAGTTCAGACTAGAGTGCATTTCTCTAGCCCTCCCCCTTGATGGGGGAGGGTTGGGTGGGGGTGGCGCTGGACGAAGAACGCCGCGCGGGCGGAGACTCCACCCCTCCCCAACCCCTCCCCATCAAGGGGAGGGGCTTCAGGTCACCGCCTCTGGCCCCTCGCCGGATGATCTAGTCCCGTCCAACGCGGCCACATTACCCTCTTGCAGCCCGTCGCCGGGCGGGACAGGCTCACGCCAGTTTCGGGGGGATGGCATGCAGGACGATCGCGCGGCGTCGCTTTGGAATCCCGATCTCGCGCCGACCGGCCCCGAGCAGCGCGTTTGGGCCTGGTATCATTTCGCCGCGCTCTGGATCGGCATGATCGTCGCGGTCTCGGGCTGGATGCTCGCCGGCGGGCTGGTCGAGCAGGGCATGTCGGCGGGACAGGCGGCGCTGACCGTGCTGCTCGGCAATTTCATCGTGCTGGTGCCGATGCTGCTGATCGGCCATGCCGGGGCGCGCTACGGCATTCCCTATGCGGTGCTGGTGCGGGCCTCGTTCGGCACGACCGGCGCGCGGCTGCCGGCACTGGCGCGGGCCCTGGTCGCCTGCGGCTGGTACGGGATCCAGAGCTGGATCGGCGGCGAGGCGCTGCTGACCCTGCTCGGCATCCTGGTCGGGGCCGACCTCCGGGGCAGCCCCCTGCCGATCCTCGATATCGGCCTCGGGCAATTGCTCGCCTTCCTCGCCTTCTGGGCGATGCAATTGTTCTTCGTGCGCAAGGGCCTGCTCACCATCCGCCGGCTCGAGACCTGGACGGCGCCGGCGAAGATCCTGATCTGCGTGGCCCTGGTCTGGTGGGCGGTCGGCCGCGCCGGCGGGGTCGGCCCGGTCTTCGCCGCGCCGTCCGCCTTCGCCGAGGGCGGCCCCAGAGCCGGGCAATTCTGGCAGGTCTTCTGGCCGGCGCTGACCGCGATGGTCGGCTATTGGGCGACGCTTGCGCTGAACATCCCCGACTTCACCCGCTTCGCCCGCTCGCAACGCGACCAGGCCATCGGCCAGGCGATCGGGCTGCCGCCGATGATGGGCCTGATCGCGCTGGCGAGCGTGATCACGACCTCCGCCACCGTCGTCATCTACGGCCGGGCGATCTGGGATCCGGTGGAGCTGGCCGGGACCCTGGCCGGCCCGTTCGTGCTGCTCGGCCTGATCGTCATCACCATCGACACGATCTCGTGCAACATCGCCGCCAATTTGGTCTCCTCGGCCTATGATTTCTCGTCCCTGTGGCCGGCGAAAATCTCCTACCGGACCGGCGGCATGATCACCGCGGCGATCGGCGTGCTGATCATGCCGTGGAAGCTGCTCGCCACGACCGGCGGCTACATCTTCACCTGGCTCGCCGGCTACAGCGCCCTGCTGGGCCCGATCGCGGGGATCATGATCGCGGACTATTGGCTGATCCGCCGCGCCAGGCTGGACACGGACGCGCTCTACCGGACGGACGGGCCCTATGCCTATCGCCGCGGCTGGAACCCGGCGGCCCTCGCCGCCTTCGCGGCCGGCGTCCTGCCCAATCTGCCCGGCTTCCTCAAGACCGCGGCGCCGGACCGGTTCGGCTGGATCGGCGCCGGGTGGGCCGCGGCCTACACCTACGCCTGGTTTAGCGGCCTTGCCGTAGCGCTGGTGCTGTACGCGCTGCTGATGTGGAGAGACCGCGCGAAGGCCTGATCTGATCAACCCCGTTATTCCCGCGAAAGCGGGAATCTCGCTTCTCTCTTCCTTCGCGTTCTTCGCGGCTTCGCGTGCAAAAAAAAGAAAAGCTATTTCACGCGAAGGCGCGAAGAAAGAAGGGAAGGCGCGAAGAGACACAAAAAAGCGGGATTCCCGCTTTCGCGGGAATGACGAAGAGGAGGCAGGCCGAGTCTTACGCCGCGTCTTCGGCCTTCTCGGCGTAGACGCGGACCGGGTCCTTGCGCCCTTCGACGACGTCCTTGTCGATCAGCACCTCGTCGACGCCGTCCATGCTCGGCAGGTCGAACATCGTGTCGAGCAGGATGTTCTCCATGATCGACCGCAGGCCGCGGGCGCCGGTCTTGCGCTCGATCGCCTTCTTGGCGGTCGCGACATAGGCGTCGTCGGTATAGGTGAGGCGCACGTCCTCCATGTCGAACAGCTTCTGGTACTGCTTGACGAGGGCGTTCTTCGGCTCCTGCAGGATCTTCACCAGCGCGTCGACGTCGAGGTCCTCGAGCGTCGCGATCACCGGCAGGCGGCCGACGAATTCCGGGATCAGGCCGAACTTCAGCAGATCCTCGGGCTCGGTATGGCGGAGGATCTCGCCGGTGCGGCGCTCGTCGGGCGCGGCGACATGGGCGCCGAAGCCGATCGACTTGCCCTCGAGCCGGTCGCCGATGATCTTCTCGAGGCCGGCAAAGGCGCCGCCGCAGATGAACAGGATGTTGGTGGTGTCGACCTGCAGGAACTCCTGCTGCGGGTGCTTGCGGCCGCCCTGCGGCGGGACCGAGGCGGTGGTGCCCTCCATCAGCTTCAACAGCGCCTGCTGCACGCCCTCGCCCGACACGTCGCGGGT
>JAFAZM010000170.1 GCA_019239785.1 Sphingomonadaceae bacterium | reverse complement strand
AGGCGCTTATATGGGGATTGGGCGGATTGTTTTCAGCTTGTCCCCGATATCCACAGAGACAGCTCCGCGCGCCCGGAGGCACATCGGCCTTCCGGTGCGGCGCCACAACCGCTAGCGGCTCCCCCGTTTGAGCGCCACTATCCATTGTGCCTCAATGGGCCGGAGATGCAATATGGTAATTGGCCGTTAAGGACTCGCTTCGTCGCAATTCGGCTGCGACGAAGCGAGTCTCGGAAGGCCTCCCGTGTCCGTCATCCCGGCGAAGGCCGGGACCCATGAACACGGAGGCGGAGAGCTCGCACAGACGGCGCTCGCCAGGTCCGAATCTCACCCGTCCGAGAGGGCCCGGAGGCCGTTTTGATTTCACGCGAAGGCGCGAAGGAAGAAGGAAAGGCGCGAAAGGATTTTCCCCAAACCGTTCGGGCTGAGCCTGTCGAAGCCCTTTCCTGGTCTGTTGCAGGACGCGGCTTCATCAGCTCCCGCAGACGACGTTGGAGGTTCTTCGTCATTCCAGACTTGCCTGCCCCGGCGAAAGCCGGGGATCCGGGATCCATGAACATGGTTTGGGCAAGTACGCGGAAGCGGTGTTCATGGATGCTGAATCAAGTTCAGCATGACGGCGCTGTGCTGCTCAGGCGCCCGCCGCGCGCGTCGCCTCGAATGCCGCGAGCAGCCGTGCCGCCACGCTCGGCCGGCCGGGCTTCGGCGCGGCGCCGAGATGGGCGACTCGCAGCTCGTCCATGAAGTCCGCCCAGAGCTCCGGCCCGCCTTCCTCGAGCAATTGCGCGCGGATCGAAAGCTCGGGCGTGACCGGCAGGTGCCGGCGGCCCCAGGCGCCCATCTGGACGAGGAGGGGGACGAGCTGGATCGCCTTCTCGGTGAGGCTGTAGATCGCCTTCTGCTTGTGGCTCGGGTCGTCGGCCCTGGTCACCAGCCCCGCTTCCTGCAGCTTGCGCAGCCGGTCGGCGAGGATGTTGGAGGCGATCCCTTCCTCCGATTCGCCGAGCAGCACCCGGAAATGGCGGCGGTTGCCGAACATCATGTCGCGGATGACGACCAGGCTCCAGCGGTCGCCGAGCGTCTCCAGCGTCAGGTTGATCGGGCAGCCGGAACGGGGTTCGGTCATCGCTTCCTCGAAAAAACCGCTTGCAACATAGGATCGGTTTATCTATTCGGCAAGTGATTGTAGTTTGCAATCGGTTTTGCGGAAGAGGATCGTCTTATGCACTATCTCTGCCTTTGCCATTACGACGCGCAGGCCTTCGCCGCGCTCGGCCCCGCGGATTTCGAGGAGATCGGCCGGATCTGCGCGCCGCACGATCGGGCGCTGAAGGAAAGCGGCCGGCTGGTCGCGGTCGGCTCGCTCGGCATGCCGGAACAGTCCCGCACCTTGCGCGCCGGTCCGGACGGCGACACCGTCGCCGACGGCCCCTATGCCGAAACGAGCGAGCCGTTCGGCGCCTTCTTCATCATCGAAGCCGACTCGCTGGACGAGGCGGAGCAGGTGGCGCGGCTGCACCCGGGCACGCATCTCGGCGCCTTCTGTCGCGGCGGGATTGAGATCCGCCCGATCGACATGCTCGAGCGGCTGTGACCGCTAGGACCCGTCACTTCGTCATTGCGAGGAGCGATGCGACGAAGCAATCCAGGCTGAAGTGAGGCTACTGGATTGCTTCGCTCCGCTCGCAATGACGAGAGTAGAGACACAAGAGGAGAATATCATGTCCAAAGTCCGCGTCGCCGCGTTCGGAGTCACCCTCGACGGCTATGCCGCCGGCCCCGACCAGGATCTGCAGAATCCGCTCGGCGTCGGCGGCCCCAGGATCATGAGCTGGTTCTTCCCGACCCGCACCTTCCAGTCGATGCACGGCGGCGGCGAAGGCGGCACCACCGGGATCGACGATGCGGCCGCGGCGCAGAGCTTCGAGAATGTCGGCGCCTGGATCCTCGGCCGGAACATGTTCGGCCCGGTGCGCGGGCCGTGGCCGGACGAGAGCTGGCGCGGCTGGTGGGGCGACGAGCCGCCTTATCATGTGCCCACCTTCGTCCTCACCCATCATGCGCGGCCGCCGCTGGAGATGGAGGGCGGGACGATCTTCCATTTCGTCACCGACGGCATCGAGGCGGCGCTCGAACAGGCCAGGGAAGCGGCGGCGGGCAAGGACGTCCGGATCGGCGGCGGCGCCTCGACGATCCGCCAATATCTCCAGGCGCGCCTGCTCGACGAGCTGCGCCTCGCCGTCGTGCCGGTGGTGCTCGGCCGTGGCGAGAGCCTCTTCGCCGGCCTCGATTTGCCCGCGCTCGGCTATCAGGTCAGCGAGCATCGCGCCGGCGAGGGCGCGCTGCACGTGACGCTGACGAAGGACGATTAGAACGCAGGTGCGTTAGGTGCGAACCACATCGCTCATCCTGAGTAGGGACTGAGCTTGGCGAAGGCCCGTATCGAAGGACCTCTCTGAGTGAGTGCGTCCTTCGATACGCCGGTTCGACAGGCTCACCGGCTACTCAGGATGAGCGGGTCAGGATAACGCACGACGGCTAGGGCTGAAGGCCGGCCAGCGCTGCGATCCGCGCCGAGCGCAGCCGCAGGTCGTCCGCATCGGCGCCGCCGAAAAAGGGCATTCCTACGGGACGGCCTTCGACCAGCCGGAAGGCGTCGGGATGGCGCCAAGATATCTCAGCAGCAGATATTGGCCGACGATCAGCGCGGCCGCGGCGGTCCACAAGGCAAGGATGAGAGCGGCGCGCCGACGGCGGGAGGGGAGGGGCGCCATCGCGCCATGCTCATTCCTCGGCGTCCGGCGGCGGCTGCAGCCAGCTCGCGATCAGCACCGGGAGCGCCAGCGCATAGGCCTCGATCATCAGGCCGAGATAGACCCATTCGAGCGCGGTCCGCGGCATCCAGGTGCCGAACACCGCGGCATAGCCGCCATAGAAGCAGAACAGCGCGCACAGCAATGCAAGCAGGGCTCCGGAGAGGCTGCCGGCGCGCGCCTTGAGGATCAGCTCGCGCTCGTCGAGCGCGCCATTCTCCCAGCCGACCCGCGGCCCGAACACCCGAATGAGCAAGGCGGCGCCGAAGGCCAGGCTGAACAGGACGATGGCGATGGCGGGAAGGCCGAACCCGCCTTGTCGCAGCGAATAGGGCAGGGTGGCGATCATGACGCCATAAGCGGCCGGCATCGCGATCAGGATGAGCAAGGGCAGCCAGCGCAGGTTCCGGCGCCGCGGCGCGCCCTGCGGCGTCAGGATATCGAGCCGGGCCTTGTGCACCAGCCAGTCGAGCCGTTCGGGAATCGTCATGCTTCGTCTCCGGCGGCGCCGCCGAGCGTCTGCGCCAGCGGCGGGAAGGGCCGCAGCGAGAAGACCGCCTCGAGCGGCACCTTGAAATAGGCAGCGATCTTCAGCGCCAGCTCGCAGCTCGGGCTGTAATCGCCGCGCTCGAGATAGCCGATCGTCTGCGGGTTGACCGCGACCGCCTCGGCCAGCTCGCGGCGCGAAACGCCGCGCTCGGCGCGGAACAGAGCGATGCGGTTGTGGAGGCTACTCATTGTCGATCTCTCTCGATCCGTTGTGTATACACAACAAATCATGCTGTCAACGAAATGTTGATTTGCCGCACCAGCTGTATTATTGAGGTAAGACGGTAGAGGCGCGGGAGTGGGCGATGCGGAGCGGCTGGCGGCACGGGCGGGCAATGCGGATCGCGCGATGGACCCTGCTGCTCGGCGCGGCCTTGCTCGGCACCGCCACGGCGGCGCCGCAGCTGCTCGCCTGGCCCTACAGCGTCGAGATCGGCCGCACGACTGTCTATTCGGACCGGCCTATCCCGCCCGAGATGCGCAATGTGCTGGCCCGTTCCGACGTGCTGGTCGCGCAGAGCCCGCTCGCCGAGCCGAACAGGGAAAGGCGGCTGTTCCTCACCGACGGCGGCTGGCGCTGGGACCTGCTTGCGCTGACCAGCCGCGGCGCCTTCGGGCTCAGGCGGCCGCTGCGCGACGCGATCATCGTCAACGATTCCAACGTCGCCGCCGACCGGGTGGAGAACGGCGCGCCGGTGGGCGGGGTGCGCAGCCTCTCCGGCGTGATCGCGCACGAGACCACGCACCTCCTCGTCGCCGACCGGCTCGGTGAATGGCGCGCCTTGCTGCTGCCGAGCTGGAAGAGCGAAGGCTATGCCGATTATGTCGCGCGCGAGAGCAGCCTCAGCGACGGCGACTATGCGCGCCTCCGTGCCAACGGCGCCCGGCGCGACGCGATGTTCTATTACGAGGCCCGCCGCCGCGTCGCCGACGCGCTGCGCCGCAACGGCGGCAATGTGGAGGCGATGCTGGGCGGCGACTGAGCCTGCCTATGAGAGCGTGCTGTGTTCGATCGATCCGCTTCTCACTTCAGATTGAACTCGCTCATCCTGAGTAGGGACTGAGCTTGGCGAAGGATGAACAGGTCGGATTGCCTCCCAGGCATTCCTGAAACATACCGGGGGCATGTTTCACCTGTTCATTATCGAAGGACCGCTCCGGGCCAGTGCGTCCTCCGATACGCCGGTTCGACAAGCTCACCGGCTACTCAGGATGAGCGAGTGTTTCCACGATAACGCAACCGGTTCGGCCACAAGTTCGGAGCGCCCGAAAAACAGTGGGGCCGGCGCCGCTGGGACGCCGGCCCCTCCCTCGATACGCAACGCGAGGGATACCGCGGAGACGCGGAAGCCCGGTGCGTGACAGGCGCGGCCGGGCATGGAGGTCTTCTGCCACGACCGGCTTGATCCGGTGCTGAACGGGGCCGTCAGCCGCCGTTCATCGCTCGGCCCGCCCGGGCCGGGGCCGGCCGGTTGCCAAGCGCGGCGGGGAGGTTCATGGGGGCGCCATGCTTTCTCAACGGACTCGGTATACAATCCGGGCGCTGCTCCACCTTGCCGACCGCTACGGGGAAGGGCCGGTCCAGCTCGGCGAGATCGCCCAGGCGCAGAACCTGCCCGCCAAGTTCCTCACCGTGATCCTCTCGCAGATGCGCCGCGCCGGCCTGGTCGACACGATGCGCGGCCGCGAGGGCGGCTATTGGCTGGCGCGGCCGCCGGCCGAGATCAGCTATGGCGAGATCGTCCGGCTGACCCGCGGCTCGCTCGGGCTTTTGCCCTGCGCAAGCCGGCTCGCCTATGAGCAGTGCAAGAATTGCATCAGCGAGGACAAATGCCGGCTGCATCGGGCGATGCTGAAGGTCCGCGACGAGACCGCGCGGATCCTCGACGGGCTCAGCCTCGCCGATCCGGTGCCGCTGGACGAACCCCGCGAGATGGGGACGCATTGACCCGCGTCGCGATCGTCGGCGGCGGCGCCGGCGGCGCGCTGCAGGCGCTGCACCTGAAGCGGGCGGGGATCGACGACCTCGTCCTGATCGAGCGGTCGCGCGCGCCCGGCCGCGGCGTCGCTTATTCGACGACGCGCCCGGAGCATCTGCTGAACGTGCCGGCGCGACGGATGAGCGCCTTCGCCGACGATCCCGAGCATTTCGTCCGCTGGTTCGCGGATCGCGCCGGCGGCACCGCCGAATGCTATGCGCCGCGGATGCTCTACGGCGACTATCTCGCCGGCCTGCTCGCCGAGGCAGGGGTCGAGACGGTGTCGGGCGAAGCGGTGGACCTCGGGCCCGAGGGGGTGCGCCTCGCCGGCGGCAGGGCGATCCCGGCCGATACGGTCGTTCTCGCCCCCGGCAATCTGAAGCCGGCGACGCCGCGCGGGATCGATCCCGCCGCGCTCGGGGAGCTCTGGGTCGACGATCCCTGGGCGAAGGATTTCGCCGAGGGGCTCGGCGCGGACGACACATTGCTGCTGCTCGGCACCGGCCTCACCGCGGTCGACGCCGCGCTCACCCTCGATGCGCTCGGCTTTCCCGGCCGGATCCTCGCCGTCTCGCGGCGGGGCCTGGCGCCGCGCGCGCACGGCCCGCGCGAGCCGCTGGCCGCGCCGCGCGAGGATTTGCCGCCCGCCTGCACGGCGATGCTCCGCCGGGTGCGGGCGCGCTCGGAAGAGATCGGCTGGCGCGCCGCGGTCTACGAGCTGCGGACGGTGACCCAGCAGCTCTGGGGCTCGGCCCCGGAGGCGGAACGGCGCCGCTTCCTGCGCCACCTCCGCCCCTGGTGGGACGTCCACCGCCACAAGCTCGCCCCGGCCGTCGGCGCGCGGATCGAGGCGCTGCAGGCGGTCGGCCGGCTGACCGTCGCCGCCGGACGGCTGGTCTCGGTGCGCCGCGACGGCGGGGAGGTCGCGGTCTGCCTGCGGCCGCGCGGTGGCGGCGAGGCGGGGACGATCCGGGTCGCGCGGATCGTCAACTGCACCGGCCCCGAGGCGGACATCGCGCGCTCGGGCGAACCTTTGCTGGCGGCGCTGCTGGAGGCTGGGACGATCGCCGCGGATCCGCTGCGGCTCGGCATTGCGGTGGACGAGGAGTGCCGCGTGCTCGACGCCCAGGGCCGTGCGTCCGACCGGCTGTTCGCGATCGGGCCGGTCACCAAGGGCACTTTCTGGGAGAGCGTGGCGGTGCCCGACATCCGCACGCAGGCGGCGCGGGTCGCGGCTTTGATCGCGCGTTAGGCTTCAGGGAAGAAAAAGAAGAAGACCCTCATCCCAACCTTCTCCCGCAAGCGGGAGAAGGGGTGCGCCGGCGTCTCCGGTTCCAACCCTCTCCTGCAACCGGAGAAAAGACGCCCGCAGCGGGGCTTCTCTTCTTACCCTCTCTCGCTTGCGGGAGAGGGCAGGGTGAGGGTCTTCTTCTTGTTCTTCCTTCCCTTCTTCGGTGCGCTGGGCGGGTCTCCGCCAGACCCCGGCCTTCGCCGGGGTGACGAAGAAATTCAAATCACGATCCGGAACAGCGCCCCACCGCCCGGCCGGTCCCCGACGCTGATCGCGCCGCGATGGGCGAGGACGACCTGGCGGGCGAGGCTGAGGCCGACGCCGGTGCCTTCGGCCCTGGTGGTGAAGAAGGGCAGGAAGATGTCCTGGCGCAGGCTTTCGGGGACGCCGGGGCCGTTGTCGGCGACCTCGATCTCGGTGCTGCCGAGCCGCGTCCGGGTCATGGTCAGCCAGACGTGCGGGTCCTCATTGTGGCCGCGCGCGGCCTGCGCTGCGTTGCGGATCAGGTTGATCAGCACCTGGCTCATCAGGTCCGGATCGGCGTCGAGCGTCAGGCTTTCGTCCACCTCGAGCGTGAAGCCGATCCCCTGCGCCCGGTCGCTGGCGCGGAACAGGGATTCGAGCTCGCGGCCCCAGGCGGGGACGTCGATCGGCCGGGCGCGGATCTCGGGCGCGCGGCTGATCTGACGGTAGGATTCGACGAAATGCATGACCCCGTCGGCGCGCCGCGCCAGCGTCTCCAGCGCGATGCGGGCATCGGCGATCTCGGCATTGGCGCCCTGGTCGATGCCGCGCATCAGCCCGACCGCGCTGTGCGCGAGCGATGTCACCGGGGTCATCGAGTTCATGATCTCGTGGGTGAGCACCCGGATCAGGTCCGACTGGGCGGCGATCTCGATCGCGTTCAATTCGCCCTGGATCGGCTGCACCGCGACCACCCGGACGAGGCCGCCGAGCCGGTGGACGATCGCGGCGCTGACCAGCATCGTCTGCGGCACGCCGTCGCTGAGCAGAGGCACCAGCCGCGGCCGCCCGACCGCGCCGCCCTGCAGCGCATTGGCGAAGGCGTCGCCATAATCGCGAAAATCCTCGACGCGCACGCCCTGATGGCGGACGAGCAGCCGCCGCGCTGCCTTGTTGGCGAGCTCGACCCGGCCGTCGGCATCGACGGTGAGCAGGGCGGTCGGCGCATCGTCGAGCACCGCTTCGTAGAAGCGGTTGGCGTCGATCAATTTGTGGCGCTCGTCGCGCAGCCGCTTGATCGCCTCGTCGAGCGTGCCGGCAAGCTCGCCGAAGCCGCTGCCCTGGCCGCGATGCGCGAAGCCCTGGCTGAAATCGCCGAACCGCACCGCGTCGATGAAGCGGGAGAGCTCGACATTGGTGCGCTGGACGTGGCGCCAGAGCAAGGCGGCCGCGGCGGCGACGAGCAGGGCCGCCACGATCCGCGCCGCGCCGAGATCGGGCCGCGCCATCGCCGCGGCGAAGCCGAACGCCGCAAGCACCAGCAGGCCGAGGCGCCAGCCGAGGCCGAGGATGAAGCGATGGCCGAAGACGCTCATGCCAAAAGCCCCTCCCCTTGAGGGGAGGGGTTGGGGTGGGGGAGGTGTGGGAAACATATTCGGCGGCGGCGGCAATCCCACAGGCCCCACTCCCAACCCCTCCCCTGAAGGGGAGGGGCTTCAGGCTGAGACCCGCTCAAGTTCCGTGCCTCACAGCCCATGCTTCTCCATCCGGCGGTAGAGGGAGGCGCGGGTGAGGCCGAGCTCGGCGGCGGCGAGCGAGATGTTGTAGCTGTGCTTCTTCAGCGCCTCCTCGACCATCTGCTTCTCGGCCCGCTCCAGGTTGAGGTCGTTGCGCGGCACCGCCGTCGGCGCCGGCGCCGGCGCGGCGCGGCTCGGCGCGAGGCCGCGCGACAGCGAGAAATCGTCGGCGCTGAAGACGGCGCCGTCGGCGAGGATCACCGCCCGCTCGCAGGCGTGGCGGAGCGCGCGCACGTTGCCGGGCCAGTCATAGGCCTGGAGCGCGCGGCCGACCTCGCCGGGCAGGTCGCGGACCGGCTTGCCGTATTTCTTCGCATATTGGCCGATGAAATGATCGGCGAGCGGCAATATGTCCTCGCGCCGTTCGCGCAGCGGCGGCAGGTCGATCTCGACCGTGTTCAGCCGGAACAGCAGGTCCTGGCGGAAGCGGCCCTCGTCGGAGAGCTGCTCGGGGGGGCAGTTGGTCGCGGCGATCACGCGCACGTCGATCGGCACCGGCCTGTTGGCGCCGACCGGCACCACCTGGCGCTGCTCCAGCGCGGTCAGCAATTTGGGCTGGAGGTGGAGCGGCAGATTGCCGATCTCGTCGAGGAAGAGCGTGCCCTTGTCGGCCGCCTGCATCCTTCCGATCCGGTCGCCGCGGGCGTCGGTGAAGGCGCCCTTCACATGGCCGAACAATTCGCTCTCGAACAGATTCTCGGCGACCGCGCCGAGATCGACCGAGACCATGATCCGGCTCGCCCGGCGCGAGCGGCGGTGCAGCTCGCGCGCGACCAGCTCCTTGCCGGTGCCGTTCTCGCCGAGGATGAGGACATTGGCCTCGGTCGGTCCGGCCCGCTCGATCAGCGACCAGATCCGCGCCATCGCCGGCGATTCGCCGAGCAAGGGCGTGTCGCTGCCGGCGCTGATCGCCTCCACCTTGCGCCGCTCGGTCACCACCTCGGCGCGCGACGCGCGCAGGGCGGCGGCGGTGCGGACGGTGGCGAGCAGCCGCTCGTTCGACCAGGGCTTGGAGACGAAGTCGGTGGCGCCGCGCTTCATCGCCTCGACCGCGACCCCGATCCCGGCATGGGCGGTGATCATCACCACCACCGCCTGCGGATCGCGCTTCAGGATCTCCGCGAGCCAGCGGAAGCCTTCGGCGGCGTCGGTCGCGCCGCGGCCGAAATTGGCGTCGAGCAGGATGACGTCCGGCAGCTCCGCCGCCATCGCCGCCATCGCCTCCTCGGGCGACTGGCAGGCGGCGACGTCGGCGAACAGGTCGCGGAGCAGCAGCCGCGCGGAGAGCAGGATGTCCGGATCGTCGTCGATGATGATGCAGCGCGCGAAACGCTTCGCCTGGTTCACTGGGGAGCCCTCCCATCCTGTTCGATAACGGACATTCAGAAACCGTGCCAGTGTCCGCCCCCGGACGGCGGGCGGCCGCTCTTTTCCGGCGCGAGATCGGGAAAATGGCGGATTTCCGAGGCTTTGCGCACTTGGCACGGCTCATGCTGAGCCGAGAGGGCAGGGGTAAGACCCGCCAGGGAGACCAAAGATGGACAAGTTCGAGAATCTGGCCTTCGCCATAGGCTTCATCGCCACCGGCCTGCTCACCCTCGTCGCGCAGGTGACCATTGTCTGAGGCAGATCAAGTGTGCGGCGGCGGACAGTATCTGTTCGATTCCGGACATGAGTCCGCCGCCCGCCCTTGCCTGATGGCGATTTCCGGATGAGCGTCGTGCGCATGCAGAAGAGCGAGACACCCCAGAGCGGCGGCGGCATGGACCGCGTGGTCGAGAAGAGGGGGCTGTCGAACCGGATGAAGATCGCGCTCGGCGCGCTCCTCATCCTGCTCCTGCTCGGCCTGTTCTATTATTTCGCGCCGGCCGCGAACAGCCAGACCGTGCCGGTCTCGCGGCTCACCATCTCGCCGGTCACCCAGGGCCGGTTCGACGATTTCCTGCCGTTGCGGGCGCGGGTCGAGCCCTCGGTCACCGTCTTCCTCGACGCGGTCGAGGGCGGCCGGGTCGAGCGGGTCCTGGTCGAGGACGGCACCGTCGTCCAGGCCGGCCAGATGCTCGCCGTCCTCTCCAACCCGGAGCTGCAGCTGAACGTCCTCGCCCGCCAGACCGAGGTCACCCAGCAGATCAACAATATGCGCAGCCAGGAGCTGGCGCTGAACCAGACCAGGCTGGCCAACGAGCGGGCGCGGATCGAGGCCGATCTCGCCACCCAGACCGCGCGGCGCCAGTATGAGATGCAGCGGCCGCTGGCCGAGCGCGGCTTCGTCGCCGGCCGGACCTTCCAGGACAGCCGCGACACCTATGAGGCGAACCGCCGCCGCTCCGAGGTGATCCGCACCCAGCAGGTGTCGGACGAACGGCTGCAATCGGGCCAGCTCGCTTATCTGCGCTCCTCGGCCACCTCGCTGAACCAGAGCCTGGAGATCGCCCGCGCCAGCCTCGATTCGCTGAACCTGCGCGCCCCGGTCGCCGGCCAGCTCACCTCGTTCGACATCCAGGTCGGCCAGTCGCTGCAGCGCGGCGAGCGGCTCGGCCAGATCGACAGCAACGGCCGCAACAAGCTCAAGGCCCAGGTCGACGAATTCTATCTCGGCCGGGTCGCGGTCAATCAGGTCGCCACCGCCGAGGTCGGGGGCCGCACCTTCCAGCTCCGGGTCAGCAAGATCTATCCGCAGGTCCGCAACGGCGTCTTCGAGATCGACCTCCAGTTCGTCAATGGCGAGCCGGCCGACCTGCAGCGCGGCCAGACCGTGCAGGCGCGGCTGACGCTCGGCGCGCCGGCGCCGGCGCGGCTGATCCCGAACGGCAGCTTCTACAACGACACCGGCGGCGCCTGGGTGTTCGTGGTCTCGGCCGACGGCAGCGAGGCGGTGCGCCGCAACGTCCGCCTCGGCCGCCGCAACAACGATTATATCGAGGTGCTCGACGGGCTCGAGCCCGGCGAGCGAATCATCACCTCACCCTATACCGGCTTCGTCGAGCGCGATCGGCTGAGCCTCACCCAACAATGACGAACGAGACCGAAGGACAATCCTCTGTGGGCAAGGAAGGGAGCATCAGGATGCTGAACATGCGGGAAGTATCGCGGGTCTACCGCACCGACACGGTCGAGACGACCGCGCTCGACGGCATCTTCCTCGACGTCGCCGACGGCGAGTTCGTCGCGATCATGGGGCCGTCGGGCTGCGGCAAGTCGACCCTCCTGAACGTGATCGGCATGCTCGACAGCCCGACCTCCGGTTCCTACGTGTTCAACGGCACCGAGGTCGCCGGCCTTTCGGAATCGAAG
Organism: Sphingomonadaceae bacterium; assembly: GCA_019239785.1. Taxonomy (GTDB): domain Bacteria; phylum Pseudomonadota; class Alphaproteobacteria; order Sphingomonadales; family Sphingomonadaceae; genus Allosphingosinicella. The sequence goes on along the minus strand of JAFAZM010000170.1, from coordinate 7,203 downwards.
CTCGCCGATTTCCGCAAGCGGAACATCGGCTTCATCTTCCAGTCGTTCAATCTCGTCGACGAGCTTTCCGTCCGCGAGAATGTCGAGCTTGCGCTGCTCTACCACAACGTCCCCAGTGGGGAGCGGCGCACCCGGGTCGACGAGGTGATGGACAAGGTGGGTATCGCCCACCGCGCCAAGCACCGTCCGAGCCAGCTCTCAGGCGGCCAGCAGCAGCGTGTCGCCGTCGCCCGGGCCTTAGTCGCAGCACCCAAATTGATCCTCGCCGACGAGCCGACCGGCAATCTCGACACGGCGCACGGCGAGGAGGTGATGAAGATGCTGCAGGCGCTGAACGCAGAGGGGTCGACCATCGTCATGGTGACCCATTCGCCGAGCCACGCCGATTATGCGGGCCGCGTCGTCAACATGCTCGACGGGAGGATCCTGGTCGAGCACCGCCGCGCGGCGTGAACGTAAAGCCCCTCTCCCATGTGGGGAGAGGGGTTGGGGTGAGGGCAAAGCGGGCGGGAGATTTCCCACGCCGGGCCCTCACCCTCCCAGGCCTCCGGCCTGGGCCCCTCCCTCTCCCCGAAACGGGAGAGGGGTGAAGGGAAGAAGGAAGGGAGGAGCAGGGAGGATGTGGCGCAATCATGTGACCGTCGGCCTGCGCGCGCTGCTGCGCGATCCGCTGTTCACCATCATAAATCTGGTCGGCCTCGCGATCGGCATCGCCGGCTGCCTGATGATCGTCCTCTTCATCCGCTACGAGACCAGCTTCGACGACTGGCTGCCGGATGCCGGCCAGGTCTTCCAGGTGCAGCGCATCAAGACCTCGGGCGAGAATATGGGCCAGCGCGCTGCCTCGATGCCGTTCGTCGCCTCGACCGCGCTGCCGACCCAGTTCCCGGAAATCGAAGCGGCGACGGGGGTCGTTTACGGCGACAATGTGTTCCGCCGGAACGGCAACGTGGTCGGACTGGACTATGTCTATGCGACCGACGGCAATTTCCTCAGCGTGCTGCAGCTGCCGCTCGTGCAGGGGAATCCGGCGACCGCCCTGGCCTCGGTCGACGATATCATCCTCAGCGAATCCGCCGCGCGCCGCATCTTCGGCCGCACGGACGTGGTCGGCCGGACGCTCACCCGCATCGCTCCGGGCGGCGACAGGGATTCGCGCGTCACCGGAATCCTGCGCGACATTCCCGGCAATTCGCATCTCAAGATCGACGCGGTCTATCGCGCCAACACCATTTCCCCGGCTGCCGATGACCGAACCTTCACGCGCTGGAACACGATCTCCGGCTGGGTCTATGTGAAGCTGCGCCCGGGGGCGGACGCCGCCGCGATCAACGGGCGCATGCCGGCGGTGCTGCAGCGGCTGGTGCCGACGGTCGACCAGGATCCGACCGCGGCTGACCGTCTCGGCTTCAACGCCGAGCTGGTCAACGTCCGCGCGATCAATACCGGTCCGGTGGACAGGGGGACGATGCGGGCGGGAACGCCGCAGAAGACGCTCGTCACCTTCGGGATCGTCGCCGCCTTCCTGCTGCTCGTCGCCTGCGTCAACTTCACCAACCTCGCCACCGCGCGGGCCAGCCGCCGCGCGCGGGAGGTCGGCCTACGCAAGACCCTCGGCGCGACCCGGCGCCAGCTGATCTGGCAATTCCTGCTCGAGGCGTTCGTCGCCGTCGCCGCCGCAGGCCTGCTCGCGCTCGCTCTGGTCGAGCTCACCCTGCCGATGCTCAACGACCTGCTGCGCAGCGACATCCAGGTCCGCTATTTCGCCGCGGGCGGCGTCTTCCCGCCGCTGCTCCTGCTGCTCGGCACCATCGGCCTGTTCGGCGGACTCTATCCCGCTTTCTTCCTCTCGCGCTACCGGCCCTCGGTCGTGCTCAAGGGGGGGCAGAACGGGTCCGAGGCGCCGGGGGCGGGACGATTGCGCACCTTCCTGGTCGTCCTTCAGTTCGCGGTCTCGATCGCCCTGATCATCTGCACCTCGATCATCTACATGCAGACCCTGTTCGCCCGCTCGGCGGACCCCGGCTACAAGGTCTCGGGGCTGCTCTTCGTGCTCGGGCCGGACGATGTCGGCGACCGGACGCGGGTCGAGACCTTCATGCGCCGGATCGGCGCGATCCATGGCGTGACCTCGGTCGCCCGCTCCGGCATCACCCCCAACCCGAACAGCGTCGCGATCGCCACCTACCGGGCGCCCGGCTCGACCGAGAGCGTCAGCGCGCAGGTCGTCGCCGTCGACGGCAACACCTTCCGGACGCTCGGCATGCACCTCCTTGCCGGCCGCAACGTCACCGAGGCCAGGGAAGCTGACCTCGGCGCCCCCCCGTCCGAGGCCGAGACGGAGCGCACCGCGCTCGTCGAGCGGCGCGGCCTCAACGTGGTCCTCAGCGAAAGCGCCGCGCATTTGTTCGGCTATGCGACGCCCGCTTCGGCCATCGGCCGACAGATCATTCCCGATACCGACGACGGCCATGCGGTCGCGCCGTTCACGATCGTCGGCATCGTCAACGATGCCCGCTTCGAATCCGCCCGCTTCAGCAGCGTGCCGAAGCTCTATTATGTCGCGCCCTCCGGCCATCTGAGCATCGCCGTCCGCTTCGAGAATGAGGACGGCGCCGCGGTGATGTCGGCCATCGAGACTCTCTGGAAAGCCAATGTCGACCGGGCGACGTTCAACGCCTTCTTCGCCGACGAGCGCATCGCCAACATGTACCGCGCCGACGAGCGGCGCGGGAAACTGTTCGCGATCTTCACCACCTTCGCGGTGCTGATCTCGTGCCTCGGCCTGTTCGGCCTCGCCGCCTTCAGCGCGCAGCGGCGGACCAAGGAGATCGGCATCCGCAAGGTGCTCGGCGCGCGGACCCGCGACATCATCCGCCTGCTCGTCTGGCGGTTCACGCGGCCGGTCCTGCTCGCCAACCTCATCGCCTGGCCGGTCGCCTGGTGGGCGATGCGCAACTGGCTCGACGAATTCCAGGACCGGATCGCGATCGGGCCGACGCCCTTCGCGGTCGCCGGCGGGGTCGCCCTCGCCATCGCCGTCGGCACCATCGTCGGACACGCGATCAAGGTCGCGCGCGCCAATCCGATCCACGCGCTTCGGCACGAATAGGAGAGGCATCATGTGGCGCACGCATCTGACGGTCGGGCTGAGGTCGCTGCGGCGTGATCCTTTGTTCACCGCGATCAACCTGTTCGGCCTCGCCGTGGGGCTCGCCGGCTGCCTGCTGATCATCCTGTTCATCCGCTACGAGCGCAGCTTCGATAGCTGGCTGCCCGACGCCCAGCGCATCTACCAGGTGCAGCGCCTCGCAACGAGCGGCACCGACGCCGGGCGCCGCTCCGGCGAGACCGCCTTCGTCGCGACAACGGCGATGCGGCCCGAATTTCCCGAGATCGAGGCGGCGACGGGGATCGTCCAAGTCAGCGGCGTCTTCCGGAGGGACGGCGAACCGTTCGATCTCAATTACGTCTATGCGACCGACGCCGCCTTCCTCGACGTGCTGCGCCTCCCCCTCGTCGCCGGCGATCCGCGCACCGCGCTGGCCGACGTCGACACGATCGTGCTCACCGAGACCGCCGCCCGGCGGCTGTTCGGCCGGACCGACGTCCTGGGCCTCACCATCCCGCGCATCGGCGCGGCCGGCGACCGGATGCTGCGGGTCACCGGCGTCCTGCGCGACCTGCCGCCCAACACGCACATGCGGATCAACGCGCTCTACCGGCCCAACCTTGCCGCGCGCCGCACCGGCAACGAGGTGTTCACCGACTGGAACTGGGTTTCCGCCTGGGTCTATGTGCGGCTCCGCCCCGGCGCCGATCCGGGCGCGCTCGAGCAGCGCATGGTGCCGGCGTTGCAAAGGCTGGTGCCGACGAACCTGCGCGACATTTCGGCGCCCGATCGGCTCGGTTTCACCCAGCGATTGATGAACGTCCGCGCGATCAACACCGCTTCGCTCGATTCGGGCACGATGCGCGCCGGGACCTCGGCCAAGACCCTGCTCACCTTCGCGATCGTCGCCGCCTTCCTGCTCGTCGTCGCCTGCGTCAACTTCACCAATCTCGCGACCGCGCGGGCGAGCCGGCGGGCGCGCGAGGTGGGCCTCCGCAAGACGCTCGGTGCGACCCGCTTCCAGCTCGTCGTCCAGTTCCTGCTCGAGGCCTCGGTGATCGTCGGCCTCGCCGGATTGCTGGCGACGGCGCTCGCGGAGCTGGCCCTGCCTTTGCTCAACGACCTGATCGATGGCGAGATGGCGATCCGCTATTTCGGCACGGACGGAATCCTGCTGCCGCTGGTCGCCGTGCTGCTCGTCGTCGCCTTGCTCGGGGGCGTCTATCCGGCCTTCTTCCTCTCGCGCTACCGGCCGGCTCTGGTGCTCAAGGCCAGCCAGAGCGGCGCCGAGGCGCCCGGCGCCGGCCGGTTGCGGCTCGCGCTCGTCGTGGTGCAGTTCGCGGTCTCGATCGGGCTGATCGTCTGCACTGCGATCATCCAGGCCCAGACGCTCTTCGCCCGCTCCACCGATCCCGGCTATCGCGTGCCCGGTCTGCTCTTCGTCGGCAATCCTGGGGCGATCGGGGAGCGGCCGCAGATCGAGGCGTTCATGCATCGCCTCGCGGCGATCCCGGGCGTCCAGTCCGTGGCGCGCACCGGGGTCACGCCCAATCCGGATTCGACCGCGACCACCAATTTCAGGATGCCGGGAGCGACGGACAATGTCGTTCTGCAGATCGTGCCGATCGACGGCGCCACCTTCGCAACGCTCGGCATGCGCATGCGCGCCGGACGCAGCGTCTCCGACCAGCGCGAGGCGGATGTCGGCGCGCCGCTGAACAATGCCGACCCGGAGCGCACCAATTTCGTGCGTCAGCGCGGCCTCAACGTCGTGATCGACGAAAGCGCGGCGCGGCTGCTCGGCTTCGCCGATCCGCAGGCCGCGGTCGGCCGCGAGGTCAGACGCGAGGATAGCGAGAGCGGCGAGGGATCGGCGCCCTACACCATCGTCGGCGTGGTCGACGACGCCCGCTTCGAATCGGCCCGCTTCGAGAGCTTCCCCAAAATCTATTATGTCGCGCCGGCAGGTCATCTCGCTTTGGCCGTGCGCTTCGATCCGGGCCGCGCCGCTGCCGTGATGGCGGCCGCCCAGGCGCTCTGGAAGTCGGCGGTGCGAACGGATCCGTTCACCGGCTTCTTCGCCGACGCCCGCATCGCCGACATGTATGCCGGGGACGGGCGGCGGGCGCGCATGTTCGCGATCTTCGCGGCCTTCGCGGTGCTGATCTCGTGCCTCGGCCTGTTCGGCCTGTCGGCCTTCACCGCCGAGCGCAGGACCAAGGAGATCGGCATCCGCAAGGTGCTCGGCGCGCGGGTCCGCGACATCGTCCGGCTGCTCGTCTGGCAGTTCACCCGGCCGGTGCTGCTCGCCAATCTCATCGCTTGGCCGGTCGCCTGGTGGGCGATGCGGGACTGGCTCGACGAATTCCAGAGCCGGATCGACATCACCCCGACGCCGTTCGTTACGGCCGGCCTCATGGCGCTGATCGTCGCCTCGGTCACGATCATCGGACACGCCGTTCGCGTTGCCCGGGCCAACCCCATTCACGCTCTCAGATACGAGTAGGAACCAAGAAATGTGGCGCAATTACATGACGGTCGGCGTCCGGGCGCTGGTCAAGAACAAGACCTACGCCTTCATCAACATCTTCGGGCTGGCGATCGGCCTCGCCGCCTGCCTGATGCTGCTCCTCTACGTCCGCTATGAGACGACCTACGACCAGTTCCTCCCGAATGCGGAGAATACCTACCAGTTCCAGACCCATTACCAGGACAAGCAGACCGGCCGGATCGGCGACATCCAGATGGCCGCCTATGTCTCCGGGCAAAGGCTGAAGAACGATTTCCCGCAGGTCGACCGGCTGGTCTATGCGATGAGCGTCCAGCCGGTGATCCGCCGCGGCTCGGAGGCGCTGTCGACCGACAAGGTGCTGTTCGTCGACAACCTCTTCTTCGACGTGCTGCAATTCCCGTTCGCCGCCGGCGATCCGCGCACCGCGCTCGCCCAGGTGAACAGCGTCGTGCTCACCCAGAGCGAGGCGCGCCGCGTCTTCGGCACCGAGAATGTGGTCGGCCGCACCCTGACGATGATCTCGCGCGGCCGCACCGTCGATTTCCACGTCACCGGCGTCGTGCGCGACCTGCCGCGCAACAGCCATGTCCGCTTCACCATCGTCGCCCGGCTCGACATGGCGAGCTGGTTCGCGGATTCGCCCAACTTCCTGACCTGCTGGGGCTGCCAGTCGGGCTGGGTCTACTTCACCCTGCGGCCGGGCACCGATCCGGCGACGATCCAGGCGCAGCTGCCGGCCTGGGAGCGTCGCAACATCCCCAACGAAACCTATAGCGGCCACAGCTACAATCCCGGCGACGACGAGGATTGGCGGATCGTCAACGTCCGCGACGTCCATCTCGGCGTCGCCCAGGACGGCGAGATGAATCCGGGCAACGACTGGACCTCGATCTACACCTTCACCATCATCGCCTTCCTGATCCTCGGCATGGCCTGCGTGAACTTCACCAACCTGGCCACCGCCCGCGCCAGCCAGCGCGCCCGCGAGGTGGCGCTGCGCAAGGTGCTCGGCGCCAACCGCCGGCAATTGATCACCCAGTTCCTCGCCGAATCGGTGCTGATCGCAGGGATCGCGATGCTGCTCGCGCTCGCTTTGGTCGAGCTGCTGCTGCCGCTGCTCGGCAACTTCCTCGATGCCGATCTCCAGATGAGCTATTTCGGCGCCGGCGGCATGCTGCTGCCGATCCTGGGTCTCACCCTGCTGGTCGGCGCGGCGGGCGGGGTCTACCCGGCCTTCTATCTCAGCCGCTTCCAGCCGGCGCAGGTGCTCAAGGCGAACAAGTCGACGGCGGAAGCCTCCGGCTCGGGCCTGCTCAGGAACATCCTAGTCGTCGCCCAATTCTCGGTCTCGATCGGACTGATCATCTGCACCGCGGTGGTCTACGCCCAGACCGTCTACGCCCGCACCGTCGATCCGGGCTATCATCGCGACGGCCTGATCCAGGTCGAGGCGCTCGGCCGGCGCCAGCTTGCCGACCGCGCCGACATGATCACCGAAGAGATTTCGCGCGTTCCCGGCGTGATCTCGGTCGGCCGCTCGGGGATCGGCGTCGCCACCCAGAACAACAACAATACCGGC
>JAFAZM010000084.1 GCA_019239785.1 Sphingomonadaceae bacterium | reverse complement strand
GCGCGCCGGCGAGGCGACCGTCGGCTGGCCGACGGCGCTGCCGATCACGAACGGCGCCACCTTCAGCATCGCCCAGAGCGGCGTCGCCGTGCCGACCGAGGTCACCTTCCGCATGCTGACGCAGGAGCCGTCGGACATGCAGGCGGTCGCCTCGGCATTGATCGCGAACGGCTGCCAGGGCCAGCTCGACATACTCGTCGAAAGCCAGCCCGAACTGTCGCCGGGGGGCTGAGATGGGGCCCGGGGGAAGGGCCTGAATGCTCGCGCCGAAGACGCTCGTCCTGGAGCTCGGCTATGCGCTGCTGATCGCGGCGGCGCTGATGCCGAAGCCGCACCAGATCCGGCTGCTGATCGCCGCCGCCGCGGCGGCGGGCCTCGCGCACGCCATCTGGGTGCGCGACCGGATCACCCTGGTCTGGATGGCGCTGCTGCTCGCCACCGCGCTCTTCATGCTCGCCCGCCGGCTCTGGGGAAACCGCACCGTCCGCTTCACGCCGGAAGAGCAGGCGATGCTCGACCGGCTGTTCGGCGAGCTGCCGCGCAGCCGCGCGCGGCACCTGATCGACCAGGGCCTCTGGCTCAACGGCCGGGCCGGCGACGTGCTCACCCGCGAGGGGGAGAAGGTCGACCATCTCTATTATCTCGCCGAAGGCGAGGCGCGGGTGGTGATGACCGGCAGCCAGGTCGGCACCTGCCGTCCCGGCGACCTGATCGGCGAGCTCACCGTCCTTTCCGGAGAGACGGCGAGCGCGACGGTGACCCTCAACACCCCGGCCCGCTTCTGGTGCGCGCCGGCCGAGGATCTCAGGCCCTATGTCGAGGCGCACGAGGACATCCGCCGCGCGATCGAGCACGGCTTCGCCACCGTGCTGAAGGCGAAGCTGCGGGCGAGCAACCGCACCATCGCCGAGGCGGAGAGGCGGAAGTTTTTCTAGAGCTCAGGTCAGCTCAATGGGAGCCAGGCGGCCTTCATCGTCGATGAGGATGAGGCGGGACGGCGCCTTTTCTTCCCAGCGCCAGAGCACGAGGTTGAGGTCGTCGTCGGAGGCGCCGCGCGCGAAGCTGCGGACCAGGAGCGCGTGGAAGCCTTGTTCGACAAGAACCTCGGCGAAGATCTGGGTCGGGGCCTTGCCCCGTTCCTTCATTCGATCACGCCAGCCCGGATCGGCAAGTCCGGCCGTGCTCATTCTGAAAGGTTCGAGCGCAGCCTCGTCGCGGCTGTCGAAGACCTTTGCGATCTCGGCCTCGTAGGAAACGAGCATCGTCGGCTGCAGCGTACCGGCCTGGTTCGCTTCCTTGATCGCGGTGGTCACGGCAAGCGAGGCATAGAGGGCGGGCAGGCCCCTGGGATTGAATCGCCCCCCATGGAGTGCGGCACCCCGGCCGGACAACGGCTCGCGCGCGTAGACCGGATTCAATGCCCGGTAGAGCTTGCCTTCATAGCGCACGAAGCGGGTCAGGCGTGGACGCCGGCATCGACGGCGTCGAGATAGTCCAGCACCTCGCTCGACCGGCCCTCCTTGACGAGTTGCATGGCGGTCTGTCCGGAAAAGCCCGGGAGCGGCTCGGAGCGGTACCAGGCATAGGCCATCAGCGCCGAGCCGAAGCGCGGCTCGACCTTGTTGACGATCTCGACCATTTCGCGAAGGCGGCGCTGGGTCTTGTCCGAGCGCATGCGGTCCTTGCGCTGGATCGCGTCGCGGCCGAGGCCGGCCGACCGCGCCACCTCCTCGCTGGTGGTGCGGAAGGCGCTGGCGATCTTGCCCGGGGCGAAGAGCCCGCCATCCGCATATTGCGCCAAACCCATGCCAGATGTCCTTATGCCATTTATTGTGACGCTATATAGCGTCAGTCGCCGCGCGAAACAAGAACCAGGCTGCCCCAGCCTGGATAGGGTCGCTTCGACTGCGCCGTCGACGAGCGGCGTTCCATTCTCAGGATTCTGTGTGCCGCCCCGACGAGATCCCGGACTTCTCCGGGATGACGAAGGGGCAGGTCATTCCCCCATCTGCTTCTTCGACGGCCCCTGATCCTCCCGCCGGCGGATTACGAGGTTGCGGATCTCGGTCATGTCCTCCATCGCGAAGCGGACGCCTTCGCGGCCGAGGCCGCTGTCCTTGACCCCGCCATAGGGCATGTTGTCGACCCGGTAGCTCGGCACGTCGTTGATCACGACGCCGCCGACGTCGAGCCGGTCCCAGGCGTCGAACATCTGGAAGAGGTCGCGGGTGAAGATGCCCGCCTGAAGGCCGAACTTGCTGTCGTTGACGATGTCGAGCGCGTGGTTGAAGTCGCTGAACCGGATCAGGAAGGCGACCGGGCCGAACGCCTCCTCACGGTTCAGCCTGGTCGCCGGATCGACGTCCTCGAGCAGGGTCGCCTCCAGCATCGCCCCGTCGCGCTTGCCGCCGCAGAGCAGTTTCGCTCCCTTCGCCACCGCTTCCTGGATCCACTGGTCGAGGCGGCTCGCCTCGCCTTCGGAGATCATCGGGCCGATGAAGACATTACGGTCCTTGGGATCGCCGGCGACGAGGCTCTTCGTCTTCGCGACCAGCATGTCGCGGAATTGGTCGTAGACATCGTCGTGGATCAGGATGCGCTGCACGCCGATGCAGGACTGGCCCGACTGGTAGAAGGCGCCGAAGATCGTCCGCGTCAGCGCATCGTCGAGGTCGGCGTCGCGGTCGATAATCACCGCGGCATTGCCGCCCAATTCGAGCACCACCTTCTTCTTGCCGGCGCGCGCCTTGAGGTCCCAGCCGACCGCGGGCGAGCCGGTGAAGCTCAGCAATTTCAGCCGCTCGTCGGTGGTGAACAGGTCCGCACCCTCGCGATGGGCGGGAAGGATCGAGAAGGCGCCTTTCGGCAGATCGGTCTCGGCGAGCACCTCGCCCATGATGATCGTGCCAAGCGGCGTGCGGCTCGCCGGCTTCATCACGAAGGGGCAGCCGACCGCGATCGCCGGGGCGATCTTGTGGGCGGCGAGATTGAGCGGGAAATTGAACGGCGAGATGAAGCTGCACGGCCCGATCGGCACGCGCTTCCAGATGCCCTGATAGCCTTTGGCGCGCGGGCTGATGTCGAGCGGCTGGACCTCGCCGGTCATCCGCACGCTCTCCTCGGCGGCGATGCGGAAGGTGTCGATCAGGCGGGTGACCTCGCCCTCGCTGTCCTTGATCGGCTTGCCCGCCTCGACGCAGAGCGCATAGGCCAGCTCGTCGAACCGCTCCCTGAAGCGGTCGACGCAATGCTGGAGCACCGCCTGTCGGTGGTAGGACGGCAGCCGCGCCATCGGCTTCGCGGCCTCGACCGCGCCCTGGATGCCGGCATCGATCGTCTTCGCGTCGGCCTGGGCGACGCGGAAGGCGACTTCGCCGGTATATTTGTCGGTCACCTGCAGGTCGGCATTGGGCTGCTCGGCCTTGTTGTTGAGGTAGAGCGGGTAGACGTCCTTCAGCTTCACCATGTCGGCTTCCTATCCGAGGACGAGCGCAGCCTGCGCCCGCATATGTTCAATGTGGTACTTCGCGAAATGGGGCTTCTCGGCAACCACGCCGTGGTGCGCCTTGAACGCATCCTCATACAGGCCAGGGGATGCGCTATTTTGATAATCGAGATTTTCCCATTCGAATGCCGTCGCCCGGCGGAGAAATTTGCCATCGAAATCAACGAGCCGGGCGTCCTCTTTCGGGCCCAGCTTGTAGCAAGGCCGCGGGATGATTCCGCGCTCCGGTAATGGAAGATTGCCGACGACGTGCCAGCGATCGTGGAAAAATTCGGCATCGGTGGTGCGCCCGCAAAGCAGGATGTCCCTCGTGTCGATTTCGCCGACCTCGAAGTGGGCCTCGACCGGCGTCTTCAGGATCGTCATCAGGAAGACAATCCCTGGCTCGATAATCTGACCGCGTCCGAAGCGTCGCTCGTCCAGCGGAATTCGGAAGATGTCTCCCTGTTTGAGACGGACCCGCTTTCCCACGACGACCTAGTCCACGCCTTCCTTCGCCGCATAATCGTCCGCGCCGAGAAAGTGGAGCGAGACATAGGGTTCGTCGCCGACCACCCACGAGTCGTGGCCGGGCGGCACGTAGAAGAGATCGCCGGCGCGCATCTCGTGCACGGGACCGTCGTCCATCCCGACCGCGGCGCAGCCGGAGACGACCAGGCCGACATGCTCGACGTGGCAGCTCGCCTCGCCCATCGCCACGCCGACGTCGGCCGACCAGCGCCAGCCGGGCTGATAGGTGGCGCGGCCGACCGTCATGCCCCCGATCCGCACCAGCTCGAACCGCCCCTTGGGAAATTCGCGCACCTCGTCCGGCGCTTCGAAACGGCGGAGGATGGTCGCGAGATCGCCGCTCACAGCTTTGCGCTCAGCTCCCTGATCTCCTTGTTGAGGATGCGGTCGTTCTCCGAATAGTCGACCGGGCAGTCGATCAGGTGAACGCCGGGGGTGTCGAGGCATTCCTTCAGCAGCCCCGGCAGCTGCGCCGCGCTCTCCACGCGATGGCCGATCGCGCCGTAGGAGTTTGCGTAGGCGACGAAGTCCGGATTGCCGTAGGTGAGGCCGAAATCCTTGAAGCCCATGTTCGCCTGCTTCCAGCGGATCATGCCGTAGGCGTCGTCGCGCAGGATCAGGATGGTGATGTCGAGCTTGAGGCGGACCGCCGTCTCCATCTCCTGGCTGTTCATCATGAAGCCGCCGTCGCCGCAGATCGCCATCACCTTGCGGTCCGGGTGGACCATCTTGGACGCCATCGCCGAAGGCAGGCCGGCGCCCATCGTCGCCAGCGCATTGTCGAGCAGCACGGTGTTGGGCGCCCGCGCCGGATAATTGCGCGCGAACCAGATCTTGTAGACGCCATTGTCGAGGCATATGATGCCGTTGTCAGGCATCGCCTTGCGGACTTCCTTGACCAGACAAGGCGGGTAGATCGGGAAGCGCTCGTCGCATTCGAGCTTCGCCGTATGCGCCACCTCCGCCCGGCGGGCTTCCAGCATCTTCTCGAAATTCCAGGTGGCGGAGGGGACGATGTCCTCCTTGATCTGCCAGATGGCGTTGGCGATGTCGCCAATCACCTCGATCTGCGGGAAATAGACCGG
>JAFAZM010000401.1 GCA_019239785.1 Sphingomonadaceae bacterium | reverse complement strand
GCTGCGCATGGTCCCCCTCCCCTTCCAGGGGAGGAATTTTAGCGGTGTCACCCTTCCCCATAACCCCCTCCTCCCGGCGTCTCGATCTGGAAGGCATCGCCCGGTGCCATGTCGGCCGCGTCGGTCGCGGTCAGCACCTCTTCGGCCCCATCCGCCCGGATCACCTTGTTCACTCCGGCCGCCGCGTCGCCGCCGCCGCAGATGCCGCGCGGCGCAATCCGGCGGCGGTTGGAGAGGATCGCCGCGTGCATCGGCTCGCGGAAGCGGATGCGGCGCTCGACGCCGTCGCCGCCATGATGCGCGCCTGCCCCGCCGGAGCCGCGGCGGATCGCAAAGCGTTCGAGGATCACCGGGAAGCGGCTCTCCAGCACTTCCGGATCGGTCAGCCGGCTGTTCGTCATATGGGTCTGCACCGCGCTCGCCCCGTCGAAATCCGGGCCGGCCCCGGCGCCGCCCGCAATCGTCTCATAATATTGATGGGCTTCGTTGCCGAACGTGAAATTGTTCATCGTGCCCTGGCTCGGCGCAAGCGCGCCGGCTGCGGCGAACAGGCAGTCGGTTATCACCTGGCTGGTCTCGACATTGCCGGCGACGACCGCGGCCGGATAATCCGGGTTGAGCAGCGAGCCCCGCGGCACCTTCAGGGTGATCGGCCGCATGCAGCCGTCGTTGAGCGGGATCGGATCGTCGAGCAGGGTGCGGAAGACGTAGAGCGTCGCCGCGCGGCAGATCGAATAAGGGGCGTTGAAATTGTTCGGCTGCTGGTCGCTGGTGCCGGCGAAATCCACCTCGGCGGTTCGCGCGGCGCGGTCGACGCGGATCGCGACGGCGACATGGGCTCCATTGTCCATCTCGTAGCTGAACGCGCCGTCCTGCAATCGCCCGATCAGCCGCCGCACCGCTTCCTCGGCATAGGCCATGACGTGGCCCATATAGGCGTCGATCGCCGCCCGCCCCTGCTCGGCCGCGACCCGGCGCAGCTCGTTGGCGCCGCGGGCGCAGGCGGCGACCTGCGCCTTCAGGTCCGCGATGTTGCGGTCCGGATTGCGCGCCGGCCAGCGGCCCGAGCCGAGCAAGGCCCGCACCTCCGCCTCCAGGAAGCGGCCCTCGTCGACGAGCAGGACGTTGTCGATCAGCACGCCTTCCTCGTGCACGTCCCTGCTGTCCGGCGGCATCGAGCCCGGCGCGATGCCGCCGATATCGGCATGATGGCCGCGCGCGGCGACGTACCAGGCCGGCGCCGGATCGCCGTCGACGAAGACCGGCATGATCACGGTGATGTCCGGCAGGTGGGTGCCGCCGCGATAGGGCGCGTTGAGGACGTAGACGTCGCCCGGCTTCATCCCCCTTCCGTCCCGCGGCGCGCCGGCCGCGTCGGGCCCGCGCGCCTCGATGATCGTGCGGATCGAATCGCCCATCGAGCCGAGATGGACCGGGATGTGCGGCGCATTGGCGATCAGCCCGCCTTCCCGGTCGAACAAAGCGCAGGAGAAATCCAGCCGTTCCTTGATGTTCACCGAGGAGGCAGTGTTCTGCAGCGCCACCCCCATCTCCTCGGCGATCGCCATGAACAGGTTCGACATCACCTCGAGCATGACCGGGTCGACCTCCGTGCCCATCGCGGGCGCGGAGGCGCGGGGGACAAAGCGGGTGAGGATGAGGTTCTCGTGCGCGTCGACCTCCGCCTGCCAGCCCGGCTCGACCACGGTCGTGGCGGAGGGGTCGATGATCAGGGCGGGGCCTGGGATGGTGTCGCCGGGGGCGAGCGACGCGCGGTCGTAGAGATCCTCCCCTGCAAGGGGAGGGGGACCGCGGCGCGAAGCGGCGTGGTGGAGGGGTATCAGCGTCTGAGCCTCATCCTCGGCCTCTGCACCCCTCCACCCCTCGCCTGCGGCGAGCGGTCCCCCTCCCCTCGATGGGGAGGAGTTCAGACTCTCCCCCTTCCCCACCGCCTCGACGATCGCGGTTTCGATCACGACCTCCGCCTTCGGCGCGGTGAAGCCGAAGCGGAGCTGGTGCGCCGCTTCGAAGTCGGCGCGCATATGATCGGAGACCGGCACCTCCAGGCTGGAATCGCTGCCCTCGTAACGCAAAGCGGCACGGCGATGGACCTGCGGGGCTTCCACGCCCTGCCGCTGCAACGCCGCCACCGCCTCGGCCTCCAGCTCCGCGAGCAGATCGTCCAGCGCCGCGCCGGCAACGCTCCGCTGCCGCAGCTCGACCCGGTCGGCGAGGCCCATGCCATAGGCGCTGAGCACGCCGGCGAGCGGATGGATCATGACCTTTTCGATGCCGAGCGCATCGGCGACCAGGCAGGCATGCTGGCCGCCCGCCCCGCCGAAACATTGCAAGGTGTAGCGGGTGACGTCGTGGCCGCGGGCGATCGAGATCTGCTTGATCGCATTGGCCATATTGTCGACCGCGATGCGGATGAAGCCCTCCGCCACCGCCTTCGCGTCCATGCCCGCGCGGGCGGCGATCTCTTCGCAGCGGGCGAGCGAGGCGGCGGCGTCGATCGGCTGGTCGCCGCCCGGGCCGAACATAGACGGGAAATGCTCCGGCCGGATCTTGCCGAGCAGGACGTTGCAGTCGGTCACGGTGAGCGGGCCGCCGCGCCTGTAGCAGGCGGGGCCGGGCACCGCGCCGGCGCTGTCCGGGCCGACCCGGAAGCGGTTGCCGTCATAAAAGCAGATCGAGCCGCCGCCGGCCGCGACGGTGTGGATCTCCAGCATCGGCGCGCGCACCCGCACGCCCGCCACCGCCCGCTCGCTGGTCCGCTCGTAGCGGCCGGCGAAATGGGAGACGTCGGTCGAGGTGCCGCCCATGTCGAAGCCGATCAGATGATCCTCGCCGGCCTGCGCCGCGGTCCGCACCATGCCGACGAGGCCGCCGGCCGGGCCGGACAGGATCGCATCCTTGCCGCGGAAGGCCGCGGCGTCGGTCAGGCCGCCGTTCGACTGCATGAAGAGCAGCCGGCCTGCGCCCGCCAGGCCGGCGACCACCTTGTCGACGTAACGCCGCAGCACCGGCGAGAGATAGGCGTCGACCACCGCGGTGTCGCCGCGGCCGACCAGCTTGATCAAAGGCTCGACCTCGTGGCTCGCCGAGACCTGGGCGAAGCCGATCTCCCGCGCGAGCTCGGCAAGCGCCGCCTCGTGCGCGGTCCAGCGCCAGCCGTGCATCAGCACGATGGCAAGCGCGCGATAGCCGAGGTCATGCGCCGCTTGCAGGCCGGCGCGCGCCGCTTCCAGGTCGAGCGGGCGCAGCACTTCCCCCTCGGCGGTCACCCGCTCGTCCACTTCAATGACATGGCCGTAGAGCGGCTCGGGCAGGACGATGCGGCGGGCGAAGATGTCGGGCCGCGCCTGATAGCCGATCCGCAAGGCGTCGCCGAGGCCGGCGGTGATCGCCAGCGCCACCTGCTCGCCCTTGCGCTCCAGCAGGGCATTGGTGGCGACGGTGGTGCCCATCTTGACCGCGCCGAGCGCGCCGCCGCCCGCTTCGGCCAGGATCTGCCCGATCCCCGCCACCGCCGCATCCTCGTAACGGCCGGGATTGTCGGAGAGCAATTTGCGGACGACCAGCCGCCCGTCCGGCGCCCGCGCGACGAAGTCGGTGAAGGTGCCGCCCCGGTCGATCGAAAAGGTCCAGGGGGATTCCATCCCCGCCGACTAGCAAAGGGCGCTTGACCCGGCCAGCGGCTTGGGACAGCGCTTGGCCATGGCTGACGAAGATGATGACGACGCGCCGCTCGATGCCGGCGATTTCCACACGATCGCGCAGAAGCAGATCATAAACGCGGTGTTCGCGACGCTCGCCGAGAGCAAGATGCAGTGGAACCTGGTCGAGCCGCTGCTCGAGGCCGGGCGGTCGGTCAGCCTCGGCGACTTCACCGAGAATGCGCGCATCCGCCTCCACACCCAGCGCGCCGAGGGCGACGACTGGGTGCCGGCCGAGGAAGCCTATCTCGGCATCTCGGTCGCCGACCGCGAGACCGGCGAGGAATGGCTGTCCGAGACCTACTGGCTGTCCGACATTGCCATCGCCGACGGCAACCGGGCCGAGGTGGAGGAGATCGTCGCCGGGCTGGAGCGGACGATCGCGAAATTGCGGGAGTGGCTGGCCAATCCGGCCGCGCCGCCGCCGGAAGCGGAAGCCCCGCCGGAAGAGCCGCAGGCCTAAGGCTGCGGCAGCTTCACCTCGTCATGCTGAACTTGATTCAGCATCCATGAACACGGTCTGGGCGAAGCCGCAGATACCGTGTTCATGGATCCTGACTTTCGTCAGGATGACGCTTTGCCCCTACCGGGCGCGGCCGCGCTCGTAGGTCTGGATGCAGCGGTCGGTGACGGTGCGCGAGCAGGGCGGATAGGCGGTCGTCTCGAGCGGGCCGCCGACGCCGCTATATTCCGAACCGGCCGGCATCGAGGTGCCGCCGATCTCGCCTGCAAGGGTCGTATCGACCGGCTCATAGGGGCCGCCCATCGCGGTTTCGGCGCCGCTGGAGGTCCGGTTCCATTCGGCGACCTGGGCGCGGACGCCGGGCTCGTAGAGCTGGATGCAATGATCGTCGCTGCGGCTGCGGCTGCACGGCGGGTAGGCGGCGGCCGGCAGCGGGTCGGTCTTCAGCACCGGCTCGCTCGGGCCCATGTCGGTGACCGCATCCACGGACTTGGCGGCCACGTCGTCCGGCTTGGCGAGCATGTCGTCCGCCTTGGCCATCGGCTCGCCTGCCTTCACCGTGTCGAACGAGGCCTTCTCGACGATCGCGGCGCCGCTCACCGGCTTGGCCGGCACCGCCTGGCTCATCCAGGCCTCGCCGGTGTCGAAGATGCTCGGCTTCTCGGCGGCCATCTGGTCCGCCCAGACGTCTTTCACCGCCTTGGCCATGTCGGGCGCCATTGGCGGGATGGAGAAGGCGAAAGCCGGGCTGGTGCCGAGGCAGAGCAGGCCGGCGGCGATCAGGAATTTGCGCGTCATGTCTCACTCCGTTTCCGGCGCCGGCGGCAGCGCAAACGGCAAGGCGCGGCCGGCGCGAGCCCCCTCGCTCGCGTCATGCCGGGGAAACGGCGGCGAAACGGCATTTTATCCCGTGCCAGGGTCGTTTTGTCAGAAATGCCCCTCGATTCGCCGCGAATAACCCTGCGCGGACGGCTGGAAGCCGGCGGCGGCGAGGCGCGGCACCAAGGCTGGGTCGGCCTGGCGCACGATCAGCTCCAGCCGGTAGGAACCGTCGGCGCGGATGCTGAGATCGAGCTGGCCGATGCCGGTCTGGCTGGCGAGCGGCAGCAGCAGGGCGCCCTCGGCGCAGCGGATGTTGCCGGCAAGGTCGGTCGGCAACGGGATGCCGGCCAGCTCGCCGGAAGCGGTGGCGCGCACCCGGCCCTCCGCGCTCTCGCACTGGCCGCTTTCGAAATGGGCCGAGACATCGTCGAGGTCGAGCATCGAGACCGGAACCGGCGCGAACAAAGCGCCGGTGCGGAAGCGGCCGGTCATGTCCTCGATGCCGAAGCTGTGGCGCGAGACGCTGACCGCGCCCTCGAAGCGGCCGTCCGGCTCATCCCGCGACAAGGACAGCCGCGCCCGCCCGAGCAGCAGCGGCCAGAAATTGAGCCGGGCGCGGACGTCGCCGAGCGGGACCGGCCCCAATTGCGCCTCCTTGAGCATGCCGAGCCAGATGCTCCCGGTCGCTTCGCGCGCGGCGAGGCCCTCGACGCCGAACCAGCCGACCGCGGCGCTCAACGGGATCAAAGCGACCAGGGAAAAGGCGAAGGCCGCAAGGAAGAAGATCGTCGGCCGCAAAGGCAGGCGCACGCGCATCAGCGGCGCGCCCCAAGCACCATCTCGGCCGAGACGGTGCGGTCGGCATTGGCCTGGACCCGGAGCTGCTCGACGACGAGGCCGGCCTGCTCCATCTGCGCGATCCAGCCGAACAGGGCCTGGGGCCGCGCCGCATCGAGGCTGGCCGACGCGCGGCCCGGGCCGCGCGCGGCGATGCGGGCGTTCGGGAAGCCCGCGGCGGCCGCGCTGCCGGCCGCGATCGCGTCCACCGGCCCGGCCGCAGCGCGCCCGCCGGACGAAGCGGGGGCGACGCGGGCGCGCGCTTCGGCGAGGGCGACGGCGGCGGCGCCATGCCGCATCCTGACGGCGTCGAGCGCATCGGAGAGCGGCCGCACCACGATCAGCCAGACCAGCAGGATCGCGGCAAGCAGGAGCATGATCCCGACCAGCCAGCGCTCGCGCGCGCTGCGTGCGTCCCACCAGAGCCTCATGCCGGCCTCAGCACGATCTCGGCGCTCTGCTGGCCGCCGACCGTCTGCAGGGCGCCGCTCTCGGTCGCGGCGCCGGCCGCTTCCGTCCGGGCCCGGAAGGCGGCCAATGTCGCCGGGCTGTCGACCTGGACCGTCGCGCCCAGGCCGCCGTCGGGGCGGTATTCGAGCCTTGTGAGCTGGAGGTTGGGCGTGGCCTGGACCGCCTGGAACAGGATCGGCGCGAGCAGGTCGAAATTGGCCCGGCGCGGCCCGGCGCCGGGTCCGAGCGCCGCCGCCTCCCGCTCCATCCGGTCGGCGTCGAAGGAATAGCGCATGATCGTCGCGAGCTGCAGGACCAGGGAGACCAGGAGGAGGGTCGCGACCAGAAGCGCGACGCGGCGGATGCGGCCCCGATCGATGATCAGGACGCGCCGCCTGGCGAAGGCGCCCTGGCGCAGATTAACCACCGGCTCGGCAAGGGCGGTGGGCAGGCCCGCTTCGAAGGCGGCCTCGTCCAGCTCCGCGACCGGAGCATCGCCGGCGACCAACGCGGCGAGCTCGGGCTCGGCGCTGAACGCGGCGGCGCGGCCGCGATGGTCGAGGCCGCGGCGCACCAGCCCTTCCTCCGGGGGCAGGAGGAGCAGGCTTTCGGGGACGATCAGATCGGGGTCGCCGCCTTCGTCTACCCAAGTCTGCATCAGGGCGAGCGGGGCGAGCGCGACCGCGGTCAGCCCGTTCTCGGCCCGGCCGGCGGCGAGGTGCATGTCGGCGAGCGGCGCGGCGCTGGCATCGGCGAGCATCAGCCGCGCCGCCGCGGCGGCCTGGGCCGGGGTCAGGTCTCCGGCAAGCTCCAGCCAGTGGATCGCGACCGCGGTGCCGGGCACCGCCAAAGCGGTCCGCGCCGGGCCGGGCGTCGGCACGAGCAGCTCGGCGCCGCCGTCGGCGAAGCGCAGCAGCGTGCCGCCAAGCGCCTCGGGATCAGTTGGCGATGTCGGCATCGTTCCCCGAGCCGCCCGCGCGGCCGTCGGCGCCAAGGGTCGCGACCCGGAACGGCTTCCCGCCCTCGCCCGGCGTCGCATAGACATAGGCATGGTGCCAGGGGTCCTCGGGCAGGCGCGGGATATAATGGCCCGCGACCAGCGCCTGCAGCCCTTCCTGGGTGGTCGGGTAATGCGCATTGTCGAGCCGGTACATTTCGATCGCCTGCTCGAGCGTCGCGATGTCGGCACGCGCCTTGGTCACCGCGGCCCGGTCGGCGGCGGGCATCACGTTGATGATCACGATCGTCGCGAGCAGCGCGATGATCACCAGCACGACCATCAGCTCGACGAGGGTGAAGCCCTCCTCATTCCTCCCCTGCTTCCGCAGGGGAGGGGGACCATGCGAAGCATGGTGGAGGGGCGCGAGCGCAGCGAGCGGTGCGCGAGAGGCTCGGCGGCTGCGCCGCCCCCCCTCCACCGCACTTC
>JAFAZM010000308.1 GCA_019239785.1 Sphingomonadaceae bacterium | reverse complement strand
GGGCTGGAAGGTGGCGGTGCCGTCCAATGCGGAGGATGCGGTGGGCCTGCTGCGCACCGCGCTGCGCGGCAACGATCCCGTGCTGTTCTTCGAGCATCGCGCCATGCTCGACCTTGCCTGGGCACGCCGCGCCTATCCGGGCGACGATTATGTGCTGCCGTTCGGCCGGGCGAGGAAGGTGCGCGAGGGGAACGAGATCACCATCGTCACCTGGGGCGCGATGGTGCCGCGCTGCGAGGCGGCGGCGGACGGCGTTTCCGCCGACGTGATCGACCTGCGCACCCTGATGCCCTGGGACCGCGAAACGGTGCTCGACTCGGTCCGCCGCACGCGACGCTGCCTGATCGTGCACGAGGACCTGCGCTCTGGCGGTTTCGGCGCGGAGATCGCCGCGGTGGTCGCCGACGAGGCCTTCCTCGACCTCGACGCGCCGGTCTCGCGGCTCACCATGCCCGACATTCCCAGCCCGCATAATCCGGCTTTGCTCGACTGGGCGGTGCCGTCGGTCGAGCGGATCCGGACGCGGATCGAGGAACTGGTGGGGTTCTGACGTGATCGACGTCCTCGTTCCCGCCGAGCAGGAAGGCACCAAGGCCGTCGTCCGCGCCTGGCTCAAGCAGGTCGGCGACCGGGTCGAGGAGAACGATCCGCTGGTCGAGCTCGAGACCGACAAGGTGGCGATGGAGGTGCCGGCGCCGGCAGCCGGCGTGCTGCGCGAGATCTTGCTGCAGAGCGATGCCGATGCGGTTCCGGGCGCGGTGCTGGGCCGGATCGCGCAGGCGGAGGAAACAGAACAGCCGTTCGGCGCCGGACCTGATCCGGAGCTGTCGAAGCCCATGCCTTCACCTTCGGCCGGGAAACAGGAAAGGCCTTCGACAGGCTCAGGCCGAACGGTCGGGGGTGCTCAGGAGCGCGAGGCGAGGCTGTCGCCGTCCGTCAAACGTGCCGTGCTCCAGCATGACATCGACCCCGCGCGCATCCAGGGCACCGGCCGCAACGGGCGCATCACTCGCGCCGATGTCGACCGCGCCGTCGAGCAGGCCACCAGGATCGAGGGCATCATCCCCGCGGCCACGGGCGGCATAAGCTCCCATTTCATCCCGCACGACCGCATGCGCCTCGCCATCGCGTCGAACATGCAGCGTTCCCTCACCGAGGCGCCGCATGTCACCGCCGTGTTCGAGGCCGATTTCAGCGCGATCATCGCCCATCGCGAGGCCCACAAGGCGGCCTGGGCGAAGAAAGGCGTGAAGCTCACCTATACCGCTTACCTGGTTGCCGCGGCCGCCGAGGCGATGAAGGTGGCGCCGGCGATCAACAGCCGCTGGCACGACGACCGGCTCGAATTGTTCGACGACATCAATATCGGCGTCGGCACCGCGCTTGGCGAGAAGGGGCTGATCGTGCCGGTGCTGCGCCAGGTCCAGCGCCTGTCGCTGAAGGGCATCGCCGCCGGCCTCGACGAGCTGGTCGAGAAGGCGCGCGCCGAGAAGCTGGCCGCGGCCGACATCAAAGGCGGCACCTTCACCATCTCCAATCATGGCGTCTCCGGCTCGCTCTTCGCCGCGCCGATCATCATCAACCAGCCGCAATCGGCGATCCTCGGCGTCGGCAAGCTGGAGAAGCGCGTCGTCGTCCGCGAGGTGGACGGGGTCGACACGATCCAGATCCGGCCTCTGGCCTATGTCAGCCTCACCATCGACCACCGGGTCGTCGACGGCCACCAGACCAACGCCTGGCTGAGCCGTTTCGTCGAGCTGCTCGAGGGCTGGCCGCGGGATTAATGCGGCATTCGCCTGTCACGTCCACGATCGCTCATCCTGAGTAGGGCCTGAGCT
The DNA here is from genome assembly GCA_019239785.1 of Sphingomonadaceae bacterium. Classification (GTDB taxonomy): domain Bacteria; phylum Pseudomonadota; class Alphaproteobacteria; order Sphingomonadales; family Sphingomonadaceae; genus Allosphingosinicella. The sequence goes on along the minus strand of JAFAZM010000308.1, from coordinate 11,983 downwards.
TGGCGAAGGCCCGTATCGAAGGACCGCTCTGACTCATTGCGTCCTTCGATACGCCGCTTCGACTTCGCTCAGCGGCTACTCAGGATGAGCGGATCAGGTTGAACGGACGCGGACCCTCCGTGCGGCTTGTCACGCCGCCTTCTTCTCTGTTAGCGCTAACGACCGGAGAGGGTTGCCGTGCAGCCAAATTTGGTCGGGGCAATAGACGGGGAGGTCGTGTCCTTCGCGCTGGTGAAGGGCGGCGACGTGCGCCTGCAGGCGGTCCGCGAATATCGGACCGAGCAATTCCCGACCTTCACCGACGCGCTGCAGAGCTATACGCGCGAGAACCAGCTTTCGACCGCCGGCCTGCCGATCGGCCTCGCCGTCGCCGGGGTGACGCGCGGCGACACGATCAGCCTGCCCAATTGCCGCTGGTACATCTCGGTGAGCGGCATCAAGTCCTTCCTCGCCCACGAGCCTTTGGTGCTCAACGATTTCGAATCGATCGCCTGGTCGCTGGCGGGGATTGCGCCGTCGCGGCTGAAGCCGGTCGGGCCGGTCGCCGCGCGCCCGGCCGAGCCAGGCCGCACCTATCTCGTCGTCGGCACCGGGCCGGGGCTCGGCACCGCGATGCTCGCGATCGGCGCCGATGGGCGGCCGCGCGTCTTCGCGAGCGAAGGCGGCCACAGCAGCTTCTCGCCGCAAAATGCGGAGGAAGACGCTTTGCTCGCCTGGCTGAGAGCGAAGCACGGCCACGTCTCGTTCGAGCGGCTGCTGGCCAATTTCGGGCTGCAGAACATCCACGCCTTCCTCGGCGAGCGGCAGGGGCGGCGCGGCGAGCCGCCAGTGGCCGAGGCGATCGTCGCCGCCGCCCAGCGCGCCGACGCGCAGGCGCGGGCCGCGGTCGACCTGTTCGGGGCGATCCTCGGCTCGTTCGTCGGCAATGTCGTGCTCACCACCGGCACGTTCGACGGCGTCTTCCTGGTCAGCCCCCTGCTCGGCCAGCTGCTGCCCTTCCTCGGCGAAGGCCGCTTCCGCGCCGCCTTCATCGGCAAGGGTCGGATGCGCAAGTCGCTGGATCCGGTGCCGATCGCCTTCGCCGACCAGCACCAGGCCCGCCTGGAAGGCGCCGCCGCGGCGCTGAGGGCGCGGCAGGCGGCGTGAACCGATAAGCTCCTTCCCTTCAAGGGAGGGGCGATCAGTGCGGCGCAGCCGCCGGATATTCCACGCGCACGGCGGAGAGATCCGGGAACATCGCCGGATGCACCTCCACCGCGAATCCGCCTTCCTGCACCGCCGGGTCGGCGAGATGAGCGCCAGCGCGGCTTCCCGGGTCGGCGCGTTGACGATGACGATGCCGTGGATATGGCCGCCGTCGGTCAGCGGACCGGCAAGATGATAGGCGCCGGCCTCGAATTGCCGGCGGATATAGGCCTGGTGGCGGATGAAGAGCTCGCCCGTGATCGGCCGCGGCGTTTCCGGACTGGTGAGGAAACCGATGAAATAGGCATTGAGGTTGCTCGGCACGTAGGGCCTGAGCTCGGCGGGAATCTGCGGCGGGCCGGGCGGCTGGGCCGGCGCCCGGGCGGCGGCGCCGAGGGCCAGAGCGGCGAAGAGCAGGCGGTGGGGGACAAGCATGGACATCGGCCTCACTCCGCTTCCGCCGCCTGCTGGTAGAGATCGAGCAGGCTGCGCCAGCCGCCGTCCATGCCGGTGTCGTAGTCGCCGCGAATGGCATCGGCCTTCTCGCCGAACCGCTCGAGGTCGCGATGCTCGAAATCGACGATGGTATGATCGCCGTCCGGGGTGAAGCGGACCTCGACCGTCGTTTCGAAATCCGGATCGTAGGTCCAGTCGGCATTGAGCTGCCAGGCGAGGAGGACCCGGTCCGGCGCGTCCCAGGCGAGCACCCGGCCCCATTCGTTCTCGCTGTCGTCATTGCCGATCTCGTACCAGCGTCCGCCCGCGCGCGGCTCGATCACGACGTCCTTCTGGCCGGCCGGGTTGAGGCTGTGGCTCTTCATCCACCAGCTGCCCATGCCGCCGACGAAGGTGCGGAAGGCCTTGTCCTGGCTCGCCTTCACCCTGAGGCTGCGGCGGATCGGGGCCGGGCTGATGCGCTGCGCTTCTACGTTCATTCCTTCTCCTCCCGTTCGGCGGCCGCGGCGTAGGCGGCGAGCGATTGATCCCAGAAGCGGTCGAGCCAGGCGCGGATGCGGCCGAGCCCGGCCGGGTCGATGGCATAGATGCGGCGCGTGCCCTCGGCATGATCGCGCACCAGCTTCGCCTCCTTCAGCACCTTCAGATGCTGCGACACCGCCGGCCGGCTGACCGGCAGCAAGGCGGCAAGCTCGCCGACCGCCATCGGCCGCTCGGCGAGCCGCTCGACGATCGCGGTCCGCATCGGCTCGGCCAGAGCGGCGAAGGCTACAGCGTTAGTCATGACTTACCGTTAGCCCAGACTTACCGGTTCTGCAAGCCGGAACCGACAGGCAGGCTCGCTGTTGGGGCGCAATGTCGGAGGACCAGCCCCATCTCGACGAGGAAGAGCAAAGGGAGGTCGGCGAGCGCAGCCCGCCCACGGCCAAGGTCGTGCACGCCGCGGTCGTGCAGCAGGGCGAGGATGAGCTCGACCGGCCGATGGCCTCGCTCTTCTGGTCCGGCGTTGCCGCCGGCTTCGCGATCATGGCCTCGGTCTGGGCCGAGGCGGCCCTGCGGCTGCATGTGCCGGCCGAGCTGTGGCGGGATGCAGTTGCCGGGCTCGGCTATTCGCTCGGCTTCCTGATCGTGATCCTCGGGCGGATGCAGCTTTTCACCGAGCACACGATGGTTGCGATCCTGCCGCTGGCGCGGGCCCCGAACCGCCGCAATTTCAGCCGGGTGGCGCGGCTCTGGTCGGCGGTGCTTGCCGGCAATCTCGCCGGCGTCGCCGCGATCTCCGCGCTGGCGATCTACGGCCATGTCCAGTCGCAGGAGCTGACCGGGGCGATGCTCGACCTGTCCTCGCACCTCCTCGCCAAGTCCCCCACCGAGCTGCTGCTCCAGGGCATTCCCGCCGGCTTCCTGATCGCCTCGGTCGCCTGGATCCGTTCGGCGGCCGACGATTCCAGCTTCTGGATCGTGCTCGCGCTCACTTATCCGATCGCCTTGTGCGGCTTCACCCATGTCGTCGCCGGCGGCGCCGAGGGCTTTCTCTTGCTCTGGTCGGGCGGGGCGGGGACCGGCTGGCTGGTCGGCACCTTCCTGATTCCCGCGCTTGCCGGGAACATCATCGGCGGCACCGGCCTCTTCGCATTGCTCGCCCATGCCCAGGTGAAGGCGGAGATCTAGCTTCGGCGCGGTTTGCGCGGCGCCCGAAGATGCGGGTAGACCGTCGCAATGAGCAGCTTCCGCAAGACTTTGCTGGGGATCGGCGAAGCGGCGCCGTGGTTCCGCGCGCCGGCGCTCGGCGGCTCCCCGGCCTATGCGTTCGACACGGTCGGCGGGCGGATCGTGCTGATGCTCTTCTTCGGCTCCGCCGCCGGGCCGGCCGCGCGGGAGGCGCTCGCCAAGATCGTCAGGCAGCGCGCTTTGTTCGACGACGAGAAAGCGTGCTTCTTCGGTGTCAGCGTCGATTCCAGCGACGCCGCCGAGGGCAGGATTCGCCAGGTCCTGCCGGGCCTGCGCTTCTTCCTCGACGAGGAGCGCAGGGTCAGCGGCCTTTATGGCGCGGCCGGCGAGGACGGCAGCTACCGGCCGCACTGGCTGCTGCTCGACCATTTTCTCCGCGTGGTCGGGCGCTTCGCGCTCGAGGACGGCGACGCCGCGCTCGCCGCCGCGGCGGGCCTGGTGCTGGCGCCGCCGGCGCAGGACTGGGCGCCGGTCGCGGCCGTGCCGAATGTGCTCGAGCCCGCGCTCTGCCGCCGGCTGATCGACCTCTACGAGGCGGACGGCGGCGAGGAATCGGGCTTCATGCGCGACGTGGAGGGCAAGACGAAGCTGATCCTCGATCCGTCGCACAAGGTCCGCCGGGATTATCTGGTCGAGGATCCCGAGCTCGCCGGGGAGATCAACCTGCGGCTGATCCATCGCCTGCTGCCGATGGTGCAACGCGCCTTCTCGTTCAAGGCGACCAGGGTCGAGCGGCTGCTGGTCGGCTGCTACGAGGCCGAGACGGGCGGTCATTTCCGCGCCCATCGGGACAACACCACCAAGGGCACGGCGCATCGCCGCTTCGCGGTGACGATCAACCTCAATGCCGAGGAGTATGACGGCGGCGACCTCAACTTCCCCGAATTCGGGCCGCGCGCCTATCGGGCGGCGACCGGCGGGGCGATCGTGTTCAGCTGCTCGCTGCTGCACCAGGCGCTGCCGGTCACCAGGGGCCGGCGCTTCGCCCTCCTGCCCTTCCTCTACGACGATGCCGGGGCGGAGCTGCGCGAGCGCAATGCCGGCCACCTCGAAGGCGAGGCCGCCAAGTACCGCGCGGACAACGATGTGCAGGCCGGCTGAAGCGAAAGATTCTGATTCTCGCTCATCCTGAGCGGGGACGAAGCTTGGCGAAGGATGAGCAGGTTGGATTGCCTCCCAGGCAATCCTGAAACATGCCGGGGGCATGTTTCACCTGTTCATTATCGAAGGACGCCTTCGATACGCCGTTTCGACAAGCGGAGTTTACCCTCAGCGCCAAGCCTTGGCAGGCAGTCGAAGGGGCTGCTCAGGATGAGCGAGATGGTGAGCCGCTCAGTTGGCGCCGGCCGCCCGGGGCACCAGCGCGATCTCATAAAGATGCGGCCAATTCTTGCCGGTGATGAACAGGCGGCGGTGCGCCGCGTCCCAGGCGATGCCGTTCAGCACGTTGTCGTTGTCGGCCCGGGCATTCTCGGTGGCGAGCGCGCGCAGGTCGATCACGCCGGTGACATGGCCGCTCGCCGGATCGATGCGGACGATGTAGCCGGTCAGCCAGACGTTGGCGAGGATCGCCCCGTCCACCCATTCCAGCTCGTTGAGCCGCTCGAGCGGCGCGCCGCGGATGGTGACGGTCAGCCGGCGGCGCTCGGCCAGACTGTTGGGATCGAGGAAGCGCAGCTGCGGCGTGCCGTCGCTCATCACGATCTCGCGCTCGTTCCGGGTCAGGGCCCAGCCTTCGCCCGGATAATGCCATTCGCCAAGGCGCCGCAGGGTGCGCCGGTCCCAGCGATAGCCGACGCCGCCCTGCCAGGTGAGGCTGATGATCTGGCTGCCCCAGTTCACGATTCCCTCGCCGAATGGTCCGGACGGGAGGCTGACCGACTGCAGCACGCGGCCGTCCTCGAGCCGGACGCGGCGGATCGTCGACTGGCCGGTCAGGCCGGTGCTCTCGTAGAGCTGGCCGTCCAGATAGAAGAGCCCCTCGGTGAAGGCGTGATTGTCGTGCGGATAGGTGTGGACGATGCGCGCGTCGTAGATTTGCGGCTCCTCGGCCGGCGCGGAAGTGGAGGGCGGCGCGGCCGCCGGGGCCTGCGCAGCCTGAGGCTGCGGGGTCTGGGCGGTGGTCGCTGGGCCGCCGCAGGCGGCGAGGATCGCGAGGGCAAGGACGAAGGGTGCGCTTTTCATATCCATCCTCATCATGGCACGTTCATCGTCATCAGCTCGTAGGTCGCCACCAATTCGTCCTTCTGGTTGAAGACCTCGACCGCCCAGCGGACCTCGCCTTTCTCGGCGTCGCGGACCGACTTGGATTTGACCGTCAGCTCCACCCGCATCGAATCGCCGGGATAGAGCGGGGTGAGGAAGCGCAGGCTCTCGAGCCCGGTATTGGCGAGCACCGGCCCCGGCGCCGGATCGACGAACAAGCCGGCGGCGAAGGAGAGGATCAGATAGCCGTGGGCGACGCGGCCGCCGAAGATCGGGCTCGCCTTCGCCGCCTCCTCGTCCATATGCGCGTAGAAGGTGTCGCCGGTGAAGTGGGCGAAATGCTCGATATCCTCGAGCGTGACAATGCGGCTGCCCGTCTTCAGGGTGTAGCCGATCTCGAGCTCGGAGATGCGCTTGCGGAACGGATGGACGTCGCCGGTCGGCTTGTCCGCGCCGGGAAGCCACTGGCCGACGATCTTCGACAGCATCTCCGGCCCGCCCTGCAGCGCGGTGCGCTGCATATAATGCTTCACGCCGCGCATCCCGCCCATCTCCTCGCCGCCGCCGGCGCGGCCGGGGCCGCCATGGACGAGGACGGGGAGGGGGGAGCCGTGGCCGGTGGATTCCTTCGCGCTGGTGCGGTCGAGAATCATCATGCGGCCATGATAGGCGCCGGCGCCGAGCACGAAGTCCCGGGCGGCGTCCGTGTCGTAGGTGAACAGCGACAAAGCGAGGCTGCCCATGCCGCGATTGGCGAGCGCGATCGCGTCGTCGAGATCGCGATAGGGCATCAGGGTGGAGACCGGCCCGAACGCCTCGACGTCGTGCACCGCCGCGGCGCCCCAGGGATCGTCGGCGCGCAGCAGGATCGGCGCGATGAAGGCGCCGCCGCCGGCGACCGGCGGCACGGCCGGATCGCCCGAGACGATCCGCGCGGAATGGGCGAGCTCGGCCACCGCCTCGCGCACCGCTTCGAGCTGGCTCGCGCTGGCGAGCGCGCCCATCTGCGTCGCCTCGTCGCGTGGATCGCCGATCCGGACCTTTTCGAGCCGTTCGCTGAGCGCCTCCTGGACCGCGTCGAGATGCCGGGCCGGCGCCATCGCGCGGCGGATCGCGGTGCATTTCTGCCCCGCCTTGACCGTCATTTCGCGCGCCACTTCCTTGACGAACAGGTCGAATTCCGGCGTGCCCGGCCCGGAATCAGGGCCCAGGATCGAGGCGTTGAGGCTGTCGCGCTCGGCGACGAAGCGGACCGATTCGCGCGCGATCACCGGATGCGACTGCAGCTTCATCGCGGTCGCGGCCGAGCCGGTGAAGCTGACCACGTCCTGGCAGGTCAGATGATCCATCAAATCGCCGGTCGATCCCATGATCAGTTGCAGCGCGCCTCTGGGCAGCACGTCGGCCTCGATCATGATCCGGACCGCCAGCTCGGTGAGGTACCCGGTCGCGCTCGCCGGCTTCACGATTGCCGGCACGCCGGCGAGCAGGGTCGGTCCGAGCTTCTCGAGCATGCCCCAGACCGGGAAGTTGAAGGCGTTGATATGGACGGCGACGCCCTGGAGCGGGGTGAAGACGTGCTGGCCGACGAAGCTGCCGCCGCGCGAGAGCGGCTCCATCGCGCCGTCGATCAGGATCCGGCCGTTGGGCAGCTCGCGCCTTCCCTTGGAGGAGAAGGAGAAGAGGGTGCCGGCGCCGCCCTCGATGTCGATCCAGGAATCGGTGCGGGTCGCCCCGGTGGCATAGGAGAGCTCGTACAATTCCTCCTTGCGGGCCATCACCGCATTGGCGAGCGCCTTCAGCATATGGGCGCGCTCGTGGAAGGTGAGCTTGCGAAGCGCCGGCCCGCCGACGTCCCGGGCATGGTCGAGCATCGCCTTGAAGTCGAGCCCGCCGCTCCCGGTCTCCGCGATCACCTCGCCGGTGACCGCACTGCGCACCTGGGCCAGCCCGCCATCGCCGGCCACCCAGCCGTCGCGTGCATAATTGAGCAGCTTCTGGATCTTCATTCGTCTTCACCGTCATTCCGGCGAAGGCCGGAATCCATCTTTTTCTTCACACCCCGCCTCTCAACACGAAAAGAAAGGTGGATTCCAGCTTTCGCTGGAATGACGAGGGGGCCGGGCTTCAATGCCAGCGCAAAACGGCTAAGAGATCGCCGCATGGATCAGCCCGGCCTCACCCTCGCCGAGATCGAAGAGACCCGCGCGATGATCGCGCCGCACGTCGTGCGCACGCCGGTGCACGACTGGACCGGCGGCGAGATCGAGACGCTGCTGGCGCCGGGCACAAGGGTCAACCTGAAGCTCGAGCTGTTCCAGAAGAGCGGCACCTTCAAGGCGCGGGGCGCGATCTCCAAGGTGCTGCGCCTCAGCCCCGAGGAGCGCGCCCGCGGGATCACCGCGGTCAGCGCCGGCAACCATGCCATCGCCGCCGCTTACGCCGCGGCCACCGCGGGGACGAGCGCCAAGGTGGTGATGATGGGCTCGGCCAATCCGGCCCGGGTCGCCGCCTGCCGCGCGCTCGGCGCCGAGGTGGTGACCGCGCCGGACGGCCGCACCGCCTTCGAGATGGTCGAGGCGATCGCGCGAGACGAGGGCCGCTCCTTCATCCATCCCTTCGAGGGGCCCTATACCGCGCTCGGCACGGCGACCTTGGGCGCGGAATGGCTGGAGCAGGTGCCCGATCTCGACGCGGTGGTCATCGCGATCGGCGGCGGCGGCCTCTGCGGCGGCGCCTCGGCTGCGATCAAATTGCTGAAGCCCGATTGCCTCGTGTTCGGGGTCGAGCCGACCGGCTCGGACACGATGACGCGCAGCTTCGCGCAAGGGAGCCCGATCGACCATGCCGACGTGCTCACGATCGCCGACAGCCTCGCCCCGCCTTTCGCTTTGCCTTATTCCTTCGGCCTCTGCCGGGCCAATGTGGACGACATCGTCCTGGTCGACGACGACCAGCTCCGATCCGCCATGGCCCTGCTGTTCCGCGAGATGAAGCTCGCCGTGGAGCCGGCCGCCGCGGCCGCGACCGCGGCCCTGGTCGGACCGCTGCGCGACCGGCTGGCGGGGAAGAAGGTCGGCGTCCTGGTCTGCGGCTCGAACATCGATTTCGACACGTTCGAGCGCCACATCCGCCAGGCGCCGGCGGCCGCGGCCTGAACCGAGATAGGAGCTACTTCCCCGTGAACTTCGGCGCGCGCTTTTCCATGAATGCCGCCACCCCTTCGCGATAATCGTCGCTGAAGCCGAGCTCGCGCATCGCGTCGCGCTGGCGGTCGAGCTCGGCGTCGAGCGTCTGGCTCCAGCTTTCGCGGACCATCTGCTTGATCCGCGCAAGCCCGCGCGTCGGCCCGGCCGCGAAGCGCGCGGCGAGCGCGTCCACCTCGGCATCGAGCGCCTCGTCCTCGACCGCCTTCCAGATCAGTCCCCATTCGGCCGCGCGCTCCGCCGGAAGCGGCTCGCCGGTCAGCGCGAGGCCGAGAGCGCGCGCCTGGCCGACCAGGCGCGGCAGCACCCAGGTGCCGCCGCTGTCCGGGATCAATCCGATCGCGGCGAAGGACTGGATGAACTTGGCGCTCTTCGCGGCGACGACGATGTCGCAGGCGAGCGCGATGTTCGCGCCCGCGCCGGCAGCGACCCCGTTCACCCGCGCGATCACCGGCATCGGCAGCGAGGTCAGCGTGCGGATCAGCGGATTGTAGCGCAGCTCGACCGACTCGCCGAGATCGACCGCCTCGCCGGGCGCCACCGCGCGGTCGTTCAGATCCTGCCCGGCGCAGAAGCCGCGGCCGGCGCCGGTGAGGATGAGCGTGCGCGCGTCGCCGAGGTTAGACAGCGCATCCGCGACCTCCTCGTGCATCTGCACCGTGAAGCTGTTGAGCCGGTCCGGACGGTTGAGCGTGAGCCGGGCGATACCCGCGTCGACCGAGAAGAGGATGGTTTCGTAGGTCATGGCACACGCCGTACCACTCCCTCTCCCCTTGTGGGAGAGGGCTGGGGTGAGGGGCGCGCTCCTTCGGAGCGCGCGGCGCGAAGCGCCGCACCCCTCATCCAACTTCGCCTAGGCTCCTTCGTCGCCAAGGCTTCGTATCCTTCTCCCACAAGGGGAGAAGGGCTGCTAGGGGCGAGCAGTGACGAACCCCGATCAACTCGCCGACCAGGTCGCCCGCTTTATGCTCGCGGCGGAGGGCGCCGGCCCGGCCTGGGGCGTCGAGATAGAGGAGGCGCGGGAAGGCTATGCCCGCGTCCGCATGAAGGTCCGCGCCGACATGCTGAACGGGCACGGCACCGCCCATGGCGGGATGATCTTCGCGCTCGCCGACACCGCCTTTGCTTATGCCTGCAACGGCCGCAATCTGAAGTCGGTCGCCGCCCACGCCTCGATCGCCTTCCTCGACGCCGCGCGGGAAGGGGAGGTGCTGGTCGCCGAGGCGCAGGAGGCCGCGCTCGCCGGCCGCTCGGGCGTCTACAATGTCGCGGTGCGCGGCGGCGACGGCCGCGCGGTGGCGGAGTTCCAGGGTCTGTCGAGAAGCCTCGGCGCGCCCGTCATCGAAACTCCTTCGTCACCCCGGACTTGATCCGGGGTCCATCTTACCTACTAGGCAGGACAGAAGGTGGATGCCGGATCGGGTCCGGCCTGACGAAGGTAGGAAGACATGACCGAAGCATTCATCTGCGACGCCGTCCGCACCCCGATCGGCCGTTACGGCGGCGCGCTCGCCCATGTACGCGCCGACGATCTCGCCGCGATCCCGATCAAAGCCTTGATCGACCGTAACCCGGATGTCGACTGGGCCGAGCTCGACGACGTCATCCTCGGCTGCGCCAACCAGGCCGGCGAGGACAATCGCAACCTCGCGCGCATGGCCGGCCTCCTCGCCGGCCTGCCCGACACATCGGGTGGGGTTACCCTCAACCGGCTCTGCGGCTCGGGGATGGATGCGCTGGCGATGGCGGCGCGGGTGATCCGCGGATCGGAAGCCGACATGCTGATCGCCGGCGGCTCCGAAAGCATGAGCCGGGCGCCCTTCGTCATGGCCAAGGCGACCTCCGCCTTCGACCGCAATGCCGAGATGTACGACACCACGATCGGCTGGCGCTTCGTCAATCCGAAGATGAAGTCGGCTTATGGCGACGACACGATGCCCTCGACCGCGGAGAATGTGGCACAGGACTTCCAGATCAGCCGCGCAGACCAGGATGCCTTCGCGGTACGCAGCCAGGCCAAGGCGGCGGCGGCGCAGGCGAGCGGCCGCTTCGATGCCGAGATCGTCCCGGTCTCGATCCCGCAGCGCAAAGGCGACCCCGTAATAGTGACCCGCGACGAGCATCCGCGCGAGACCAGCGTCGAGGCCCTGGCCAAACTGCGGCCGATCGTCCGCCCCGACGGCAGCGTCACCGCCGGCAATGCCTCGGGCGTCAACGACGGCGCCGCGGCCCTCCTCGTCGCCACCGAAGAGGCGGCGAAACGCAACGGCCTCACTCCGCGCGCCCGCTTCCTCGGCGGCGCGGTCGCCGGCGTGCCGCCGCGGATCATGGGGATCGGCCCGGCGCCCGCCTCGGAGAAATTGCTGAAGCGGCTCGGCCTCACCATCGACGAGATGGATGTTATCGAGCTGAACGAGGCCTTCGCCGCCCAGGGCCTGGCGGTGATGCGCCAGCTCGGCCTCGCCGACGACGATCCGCGCGTGAACCCGAACGGGGGCGCAATCGCGCTCGGCCATCCGCTCGGCATGTCCGGCGCCCGCCTGCTGCTGACCGCGGCCGAGGAGCTCCACCGCAAAGGCGGCCGCTACGCGCTCTGCACGATGTGCATCGGCGTCGGGCAGGGGATCGCCACCGTGATCGAGCGCGTGTGATGCAGCGCCAGCCGATCGGGAGCTTCCTCGTCGGCGGCCTGCTTCTCACTACCGGCGCGTGCGCCTCGACCCGTATAAGCACGCAGGACATTTATGCGGAGCTGGCGTTCAGCGTCGAGATCGTCTGCACGCCGAACGCGCTCGTCCGTCAGGAGCAAAGGCAGGACGCGCGCTTCGGCGAGAGGTTGGAGAGGCTCCGGCCCTGGCTGCTCGCCCAGATCGGGCAGGCCGAGATCGACCGCATGCAGGCCGAATATGTCCAGGAACTGGGCACCTTCGATCCGATCGGCTGCCCGAGCGCAGAGGACCATTCGCGCCGGCGCACGCGCAGATGGATGCTGCTGCACGAGCTCGAAACCCGGGCTCGTGCGAGGCCATTGAGCACGGCCGGTGCGGCGCAGGTTCGAGAAGGGCAGGGAGCGCAGCGATGAAGAGAGGCTATGTGATCGCCAACGTCAGCGTCGAGGATGCGGCCGGCTATGAGGGCTATCGCTCGCAAACGGCTGCGGTCATCGAGAAATATGGCGGCCGCTTCCTGGTCCGCGGCGG
>JAFAZM010000185.1 GCA_019239785.1 Sphingomonadaceae bacterium | reverse complement strand
AAACTACGCCGCGATGAGCGCGCGGATGCGGCAGGACGGTATCAGCGTCGCCGCCCAATATCGGCTCGCCCGGCGCAGCGTCGCCGGCGAGATCGCGATCGACGGCGGCTATATGCGCCAGACGATGACCCGCCCGGGCGCCCCGGCAATGGTCCAATATGTGAAGTTCCTCGTCACCCTGCGCCGCCAGCCGGACGGCAGCTGGCGGATCACCTCCGACGCGAGCATGCCCTCGACCGAGGAAGCCTGGAACGCCGCGGCGCGCGTCGACGGACTCAGATACGATAGCTGAGTGTCCTTGATCGGCCGTCAGAGACCGGGCACCGCATATGTCTCCCCCTTGATGGGGGAGGTTGGTGGGGGTGGCCTCGGACGCGGCACTGCGTTTCCGGAATCGGCACCAAGCCCAACCTCCACCCCCACCCAACCCTCCCCCATCAAGGGTGAGGTCTTAGGCTCGGAGGCATATTGGGCCCGAGGCTGGCGCAAAAATGCTGCACCCGCTAACATCGGCTGATGGCCGAGCCGCGCATCATCGACATCGAGCTCGACGAGCGTTCGATCCTGAAGCGCAATGCCGATATCGAGCAGGAGCGGCGGATCGCGATCTTCGACCTGCTCGAGAAAAATCATTTCGATGTGGTGGGCCAGGAAGGACCGTTCCGGGTCACCCTGCGGGTCGAGGAAGGGCGGCTCGCGATCGTGGTGGCGGATGCGGAAGGCAAGGCGCTCGACACGATCCGGATCGGCCTTGCGCGCTTCCGCCGGCCGGTGCGGGACTATTTCGCGATCTGCGATTCCTACTTCAAGGCGGTGCGCGGCGACGGCGCCCGCGGCATCGAGGCGATCGACATGGCCCGCCGGGGCCTCCACAATGACGGCGCGGAGCTGCTGAAGGCGTGCCTGGCCGGCAAGGTCGAGGTCGATTTCGATACCGCACGGCGCCTGTTCACCCTGCTCTGCGTGCTCCACATCAAGCAGCCGACCGCGGCGGTCGACCTCGCCCGCCATCCGCGCACCTCCGGCGGAGGCTAAACCCCGCCAAGCCATTGCCACGTCTGGGCTTTGCTGCAAGACGGGGCACGCAACCGTTCGGATCGCACCATGTTTCGCGGCGCCCTCGCCTTTCTCCTCCTCTGCCTCGCTTTCCCCGCCGCCGCCGGCGCGAACTGCCTGCCGCCGGTGCCGGCCGGGCATCCGCTCCGCATCCTCTTCGTCGGCAACAGCCTCACTTATTACAACGACATGCCCGCGATGGTCGAAGCCATCGGCGCCGCGAACGGGCTGCCGATCCGTACCGGCCTGGCCGCCTCCGGCGGCGCCACCCTGCATGATCACCTGACCTCAGGCGATGCCGCCGCCGCAATACGCAGCGGTCCCTGGGACTATGTCGTGCTGCAGGAGCAGAGCAGCTTCGGCGACACCTATCTGGTCGACGGCCGCTTCCGGGTGCGGCCGACGGAGCGCTGGATCACGGATGCGGCCGCACTTGCCGCCGAGGCGCGGCGCCACGGCGCCCGGCCCGTCCTGCTCGTCCACTGGGCGATGCGCGATTCGCCGGAAGATGGACCGACCATCGAGGCGCTCTATGCGCGCGCCGCGCGGCGGATCGGCGCCTGCGTCATCCGTTACGGCCCGGCGCTGGCGCGGGCCGAGCAGGCGCTCGGTCGCGCCGCGCTCTACCAGGGCGACGGCCTCCACCCGATGCCGCTGGCCAGCTATGTGATGGCGGCGGGGATCGTCAGAGTGGTCGGCCATCGTCCCGTCGCCCGGATCCCGCTCGGCGTCAGCGGGGAGCCGATCGACCAGGATGAGGGCCGCCGGCTCGGCGGCAATGCGGTGCTGGTGGCGGTCGACGCCGCCCGAGCCCGGCAGATCGCCTCATGGGCGCGGGCCGCAGGCGACCGGCCGAGCAATGCCGCGCCGACCCCGCCGCGCCTGCCGGCGCTGCCGCGCGGTGTGCCCCTGCCCGCGGCGCTGGCCGGCCGCTGGGAAGGTCCGCTCCGCCTCTATCCGATCCCGGCCACGCTTGCGCTGAATGTCGCGCCGGACGGCCGCACCGCGAGCGTCCGCATCCTCTCCGCGGCGGGCGAGGAGATGAAGCATGCCGACGAGCTGCCGATCGTCCGCACCGTGGACGGGCTCAGCTTCGTCTTCCCGCAAGGTCCGAACGGCACGCAGATCCATTTCGAAGGCCGCTTCGTGCATGGCGCCCTTGCCGGCATCGCCCGGTTCCGCTCCGCCGACGGCAGCCTCGAAGGGATCGGCTCCTGGCGCGGTTCGCCGATCCGGAGCGAACCGCCGCACTGACGAAGCGCGGCCTTGACTCCGTTCGCTCCGCACCCGCATCGATCATCGCATGAGCATCCTTTCCGACCGCTGGATTCGCGAGCAGGCCCTGGGCAACGGCATGATTGAGCCGTTCGTCGAATCGCAGCGGCGCGACGGCTGCATCAGCTACGGCCTTTCCTCCTACGGTTACGACGCGCGCGTCGCGGACGAGTTCAAGATCTTCACCAATGTCGATTCGGCGGTGGTCGATCCCAAGGATTTCGCCGCCAACTCCTTCGTCGACCGCAAGACCGACGTCTGCATCATCCCGCCGAACAGCTTCGCGCTGGCGCGGACGGTCGAATATTTCCGGGTGCCGCGCGACGTGCTCGTCATCTGCCTCGGCAAGTCGACCTATGCCCGCTGCGGGATCATCGTGAACGTGACCCCGCTGGAGCCGGGCTGGGAGGGCCATGTCACGCTTGAATTCTCGAACACGACGCCGCTCCCGGCCAAGGTCTACGCCAATGAGGGCGCCTGCCAGTTCCTCTTCCTCCAGGGCAACGAGCCCTGCGAGACCAGCTATGCCGACCGCGCCGGCAAATATATGGGCCAGCGCGGCGTGACCCTGCCGAAGCTCTGAAAGGCGCTGCCCAATGGCCAACCTCGACATCCTCAAGGTTCGGCCGTTCCTCCCCGGCGGCAGGGATTACGCGCTCTCGAAGAGCTTCTACGAGGCGCTCGGCTTCACGCTGGAGTTCGACGCCGGCGAGGTGGCGGGCTTTACCAGCCCGGCCGGCGGCTTCCTGCTCCAGAATTACTATCATGAGGACTGGGCCGGCAATTTCATGATGCAGATGGTGGTCGAGGATCTCGACGCCTGGTGGGCGCGGATCGAGGCGCTCGATCTGCCCGGCCGCTTCGGGGTGCCGGCGCCGCGGCCGCCGGCGCTGCAGCCCTGGGGGCTGAGGGTCGCCTATGTCGTCGGGCCGTGCGGAGAATTGTGGCATATCGTCCAGGCGTGAAGGACCGCCGGAATCCAACACCGCAAGAGGGGACGAAGCCGGCTCCCATGGCGAACCTATAAAGACGACTTATCGCCACAAGCGAAAATTTCGTTGGCGCAACGAAACCCGCACGGCCAGTTCCCCCCGCGCCAACCTTCCGGCTCCCTTCCCGCCGCCGAGCTGACGGCATGGAAAGGGCGCCGGCATTTCCGTGAAGCAAATCGGTGATCGAGGATCTCGACGCCCGGTGGGCGCGGATCGCGGGCTCGGCCTGCCCGGCGGCTTCGGCGTGCCGGCGCCGCGCCCCGGCGGCGCTGCCTCGCGGCCGCGTCGCACCGTGCATGGAATTGTGGCATATCGTTCGGACGTGGCGGTCACGCAGCGTCCAGCAGCAGGACAGGAGACGCAAAATGGCAACAACAGCGATCGACCAGAGCCGGTTCGAGGCTCTGATGGGCAAGGCAATGACCGATATCGGCGGCGCGATGGGCGTGCTGCTCGCCTATCTGGGCGACCGGCTCGGCCTCTACCGGGCGATGGCGAAGGCGGGCCCAGGCACGAGCGGCGAGATCGCGGCGGCGGCGGGGCTGGACGAGCGCTACGTGCGCGAATGGCTGAGCGCCAATGCCGCCGCCGGCTATGTCGACTATGATGCGGCGTCGCGGCGCTTCAGCCTCTCGCCCGAGGCGGAGCTGATCTTCGCCACGGAAGGCGATCCGCGCTGCCTGCAGGGCTTCTTCCAGGCGGTCAAATCCACCTTCGACGACGAGGAGAAGAGCTTCGAGGCGATCCGCACCGGCGCCGGCCTGGGCTGGGGCGAGCGCTCGGCCTGTTGCTTCCGCGGCACCGACCGCTTCTTCCGGCCCGGCTATGCGATGAACCTGGTGGCGAGCTGGATCCCGGCGCTGACCGGCATGGAGGAACGGCTGCGGGCCGGCGCCTCGGTCGCCGACATCGGCTGCGGCCACGGCTCCTCGACGGTGCTGATGGCCCAGGCCTTTCCCAATTCGACCTTCACCGGCTTCGATTTCCACGCGCCCTCGATCGAGGCGGCCCGGGCGAAGGCGGCGGAAGCGGGCGTAGCCAATGTCAGCTTCGAGGTCGCCGCGGCCAAGGATTTTCCCGGCCGGGATTACGACCTCGCCTGCATCTTCGACGCGATCCACGACATGGGCGACCCGGCCGGCGCCGCCGCCCATGTCCGCCAGGCGCTGAAGCCCGACGGCAGCTTCATGGTGGTCGAGCCGCTCGCCGGGGACGACCTCCAGGACAATCTCCACCTGCTCGGCCAGATCTTCTACAGCTTCTCGACCCTGGCCTGCGTGCCGGCGTCGAAGGCGCAGGAGGTCGGGCTTGCGCTCGGCGCGCAGGCGGGCGAAGCCCGGCTCGCCGCCGTGCTTCGGGAGGGCGGCTTCGCCTCGGTCCGCCGCGCCGCGCAGACCGACACCAACATGGTCCTAGAGGCGCGTTGCGCATGAAGCGAGTGCCGCTTGCCCTGCTCCTCGCCGCCGGCGCCGCCTTCGCGCAGCCGCCGGCGCCGGAGCGCAATGCCGCCACCCAGCGCGACTATCAGGCGACGTTGCAGCGGCTGGGGCTCAGGCAGGCGGACCTGCGGCCCGGCGTCGACGGCTTCAACCGCAGCGCGCCGAACGCGGTCAATCGCGACGAGGCGGCGGTCGGGACCGTGGCGCCGCTGCCGCCTTTGCTCGTCGACGCCGCCGGGCGGCCGGTGACCAATGCCGGCGCCTGGCGCCGGCGGCGGCGGGAGATCATGGAGCTGTTCGACCGGGAGATGTACGGCCGCGTGCCCGCCACCGCACCGGCGATCCACTGGGAGCTGGAGCGGGTCGAGAACCGCCAGCTCGGCGGCGTCGCATTGGTCACCCGCCACTATATCGGCCATGCCGCGACCTCGGGCCTCGACCAGCCGCCGATCGACATGCAGCTGACGCTCGACATGCCGGAGCATGTGCAGCGGCGCGTCCCCGTCATCCTGGAGCTCGGCTTCCCGGAAGGCTTCCGCTTCCCCGGCCCGCCGCGGCCGCAGCCGCCCGGGCCGACGGGCCGCGAGCTGGTGCTGCAGCGGGGTTGGGGCTTCGCCGTGCTGGTCCCCTGGACGGTGCAGGCTGACGACGGCGCCGGGCTGCGCGAAGGCGTGATCGGCTATGCGACCCATGGCGGGCCGCGGCCGAACGATTCCTGGGGCGCGCTGCGGGCCTGGGCCTGGGGCGCGGACCGGGCCTATGACCTGCTCGCCCTCGATCCCCATGTCGATGCGCGCCGGATCGCGATCGAGGGCCTGTCGCGCTACGGCAAGGCCGCCTTGGTCGCCATGGCCTATGACGAGCGCTTCTCATTGGGCTTCATCGGTTCCTCGGGCGCGGGCGGAGCGAAGCTGCTGCGCCGCAATTTCGGCGAGACGATCGGCAACCTCGCCGCGTCTGGCGAATATCATTGGTTCGCGCCCAATTTCCTGCGCTACGACGGGCCGCTCCGCACCGAGGACCTGCCGGTCGACGCGCACAGCCTGATCGCCTTGGCCGCGCCGCGGCCGCTCTTCATCGGCGCCGGCAATTTCGAGGAGGACGTTTGGGTCGATCCGCGCGGCTCCTGGGAGGCGGCCCGCGCCGCCTCGCCGGTCTACCGCCTGCTCGGCGTCCCCGGCCTGGTCGGCGACACCTATCCCGCGATCGGCGAGACCCGGGCCGAAGGCAGGATCGCCTTCCGCCAGCATGAGGGCGGCCACACCAACGGCCCCAACTGGCCCGCCTTCCTGGATTTCGCCGCGCGGGTCTGGGCCGAGCGGCGCTGAGCCACGGCTTGGACGGCCCCGCGCCTCAGGGATGCGGGCAGTGCTGGACCGGGGTGCCGCGGATCGGGCTGCGGCCGTCCTCGAACGTGTCGAGCCGAAGCGTCCGGCCGGCGGCGAGATAGGTCGAGGCTTCGCGCGACTTGCAGAAACCTTCGAGGAAATAAGCGGTGATCGCATAGCTCGGCGTGCCGCGGCGCCAGCCTTCCGGCCCGTCGAGGGTGAAGACGAGGACGTTGCCGTCCGGCTCGATCGACTTCAGCCGGAGCGGGCCGATCGAGCGTCCGACCATATGCTGCATCTGCCGGGCATAATAATCGGCGCCGCTGCCCGAATGGCGCGTGCAGCCGCCCTGCGCCACGACGGCGCCGAAGAGGAACAGGATGGCGATGGTGACGAACCCCCGCATGGGGGCGGCCTAGCGCGCCGGGCGTTAAGAAGGTCCTACATGCCCATCGGCGCCGGCTCGTCGTCGTCGTCCGGCTTGTGCCGTGGCCGCGGCGGCGACGGCGGCGCGGCACGCGGCGGCTCCGGACGGGCGAGCGGCGGCGGCGGACGGTCGAGCGCCGGCATCGGGACCGCCTCCAGGCGACCATAAGGCAGGACCGCCCGGATCGGCGCCGGGCCCCGCTCGCGGGCGCGCGCCGGCTCCGGCCGGACCGCGCCTGCCGGCAGCCGGATCGGGTCGCCGATCTCGATCTTGTGCGGGTTGATGCCCGGATTTGCGGCAAGCAGCGCGGTGACGCTGACCCGCGCCCAGCGGGCGAGCGAGTAGAGCGTGTCGGTCGGCTGGAAGAAATAGGCCCTGTCCGATGCGGGCATCGGCCCTGGCTTGCCCGCCTCGGCCATCGCCGGGGCGGGGCCGGGAATCACCAGCGGCTCGTTGACCTCGATCCGGTTCGGATCGGCGAGCCGGCTCGCCTGAGCGATCGCGGCCACGCTCGAACGGCAGCGGCGGGCGATGCTGTAGAGCGTGTCGCCGCGCACGGTGACGTAGACGTTGCCGCAGCGGCCCGGCGCCGGCGCGGAGGAGGGCGGGCCGGCGGCGAGGCAGAGCGGAACCAGGAGCAAAGCAGGCGCAAGCAAACGGGACATGGCGGCCTCCGTGACGGATTAACCATTAGGATTAACCATGTTGCGAGTCGAATCGCGGCTTTGCAACAGGATGCAAGCGGTGTTGGCCGAAGAAGCCCCTCCCTTTCAGGGGAGGGGTTTGGGGTGGGGCTTGTCGACCAGGCACCCCAACTCGCACATCCCCCACCCCCGTCCCCTCCCCTGAAGGGGAGGGGCGAAGCTCAGCCCGGATGCTGGTCCGAGGCGAGGGCGTCGCGGCCGCGGTGGATCATCTCGACCCAGTCGGCGAAGGCCGTCATGAAGCGGCGCAGCAATTTCTCGAGCGAAGGATCCTTGATCGCCCCGTCCTCGGCGAAGAAATCGCCGGCGCCGCTCAGATAGGCCTCGGGCTGCGGCATCATCGGCATGTCGAGGAACACGCAGGCCTGGCGCAGGTGATGGTTGGCGCCGAACGCGCCGAGCGCGCCCGGCGTGACGCTGACCACCGCGCCGGGCTTCTTCTCCCAGGCCGATTTCCCATAAGGCCGCGAGCCGACGTCGATCGCATTCTTCAGCACGCCGGGGATCGAGCGATTATATTCGGGCGTCACGAACAGCACGCCGTCGGCCCGGCGCACGCGCTCGCGGAATGCGACCCAGGGCGCCGGCGGCGAATCCGGATCGAGATCCTGGTCGTAGAGGGGCAGGTCCCCGATCCCGACGATCTCGAGCTGCAAATGCGCGGGACTGAGGGTTGCAAGCGCCTGCGCCGTCTTACGATTGAACGAATCCTTACGGAGGCTGCCGACGATGACGGCGATATCGCGAGGCTGGGGCATGGGCGCCTTTACGCGCGAGGACGGCGGCCGTTCCACCGCGGGCCGGTCAGTTGCCGTTCACGAACGCCGTACCTATCTGGCGCCGATGCCAGCGTCCGCGGCCCTCAGAGACGATGCGGCCGCGCGCGCGGCGCCCCGCGCGTGCGCCTCCGCGCCCTCGGCCGAGGGGCTGCGAGTCGCGCTGTTCTCGGGCAACTACAATTGCGTGCGCGACGGCGCCAATCGCGCGTTGAACAAATTGGTCGGTCATCTGCTGGAGCGCGGCGCCGCCGTCCGCATCTATTCGCCGACCGTCCCCGAGCCCGCCTTCGCGCCCGCCGGCGACCTCGTCTCGGTGCCTTCGATCGGGATCCCGGGCCGTCCCGAATATCGGGTGGCGCTCGGCCTTCCGGGCGCGGTCCGCGAGGACGTGCGCGCCTTCGCGCCGACCCATGTCCACGTCTCCTGCCCCGATCTGCTCGGCGGCCGCGCCCAGGCGCTCGGGCGCGCGCTCGGGGCGCCGGTGGTGGCGAGCATGCACACCCGCTTCGAAGCCTATCCGGCCTATTACGGGCTCGATTTCCTCACCCCCGCAGTCAAGCGCCGGCTGAAGACTTTCTATGTCGGCAGCGACCTCGTCCTCGCCCCCAATCCGTCCATGGCGGCGAGCCTCGAGGATCTCGGCGTGGCGGCGGAAAGGCTGCGCATCTGGGGCCGCGGCGTCGACCATCAGCAGTTCAGCGCAAGCCGGCGAAG
Source organism: Sphingomonadaceae bacterium (assembly GCA_019239785.1). Classification (GTDB taxonomy): domain Bacteria; phylum Pseudomonadota; class Alphaproteobacteria; order Sphingomonadales; family Sphingomonadaceae; genus Allosphingosinicella. The sequence goes on along the minus strand of JAFAZM010000185.1, from coordinate 4,573 downwards.
CGAGGCGTGGCGGAGCGCGCACGGCTATCGGCCGAACGAACCGGTGCTGCTCTTCTTCGGCCGGGTCGTCCGCGAGAAGGGGCTCGACACGTTCGCGGAGACGGTGAAGGCGCTGGAAGCGCGCGGCCTCGCGCTGCGGCCGCTCATCATCGGCGACGGCCCGGCCCGGTCCTGGCTGGAGACGCAGCTCCCCGGCGCCCTGTTCACCGGCCATCTCGACGGCGACGCGCTCGGCCGGGCGGTGGCGAGCGCCGACATCCTGGTCAATCCAAGCACCAGCGAGGCGTTCGGCAACGTCAATCTCGAAGCGATGGCGGCGGGCCTCGCCGTGGTCAGCGCCGACGTCGGCAGCGCCCAGGCGCTGATCGAGGACGGGCGCAGCGGCCTGCTCGTCCCGCCGGAGGAACCCGAAGCCTATGCGGACGCGGTCGAGGGCATGATCCGGGCGCCGAAGCGCCGCCGCGCGCTCGCCCTGGCGGCGACGGCGGCGAGCGCCGCCTACAGCTGGACCGACATCCTCGACGGCGTGATCCTCGCCTACCAGTCGGTCGGAATCTGACGGGGCTCAGCGCTGGAGCGCCGTGACGCTCCGCGGCTCGCGCGTCCGCTCGGGCGCGGCGCGCCGGGACGCCTGCGGCCCGCGCTCGTCGAGCGCGGCCTTCGCCAGCGCCTCTTTCTGCTTCTGCTCGATCCGGTGCGAGATCCAGCGCAGTCCCATGCCAGCGATCGAGGCGAGCATGCCGAGGATCAGGCCGAGCAGCAGCAGCGGCTGCTCCGACGCACTCTTCCAGCTGACCGCGCCGAGCAGCAGCACGCTGACGGTCGAGACGAGATAGCCGCTACCCTTGAAGACCGAGGCGATGTTCAACTTTGTCCTCGCAACGAGAATGTCACGAAGATCAAACCGCGCAGGTGGTCGCGCGTTCCCGGCCGCCTCGAAGATGCTTATTGCGGATGGGCCCCCGTGGGCGGCGGCGGGCAGGTGCGGATCACCGGGCCCGGGCGGGCGGCGCCGCCGCCCTCGGTCGTGTCGACCCGCATCAGATTGCCGTTGACGAAATATTCGAAGTCCCGGTCCTCGCAGAAGCCGGTCAGGAACTGGCTGGAGACCTCGGCCGTCGACCTCATCGAGCGCCAGCCGGCCGGGCCGTCGAGCACGATCACCAGGATCTGGCCTTCGGCATAGATGCGGGCGATGCGGACGCCGCCCTGATAGGTCTGGCCGACCACGCCCTGGATCGCCGCGGCGAATTGCGTGGGCGTCATCGCGATGGGCTCGGGCGCGGCCTGCGCCGCAAGCGCGAGAGCCAGGATTGGATTGAGGATCATTTCGTCACCCTCCCGGCGGCCGAGGATAAAGGCAAACCGGTGACCGTCAAAGGATCAAAAGGCGGCGGCCCGCGCGGCGGGCGGCGCCGCGGCCGCTCCCAGCGGAGCGGCGCGCCACGCGGGTTTCGCCGCCAGCCGCTCGAGCTCGGCCACGACCGGCGACTGCGCCGCTTCCGCTGCCACCTTGGCGCCGAGCGCGCGGGCCGCGGCTGCGAAGCCGGGCTCGCCCAACAGGCGCTGGAGACTCGCCTTTATTTCCTGGACGCCGGCGTCCGCCGGCAGGGAAAGGCCGGCGCCGCGCTCGGTCACGCGCACCGCATTGTCGTTCTGGTCGCGGCCCTGGGGCAGGATCAGCAGTGGCCGACGGTGAATCAAGGCGCGCGACACGGTGCCGTGCCCGCCATAGCTGACGACGAGCGCCGCCTCGCGCAGCACCGCATCATGCGGCGCGCTGTCGACCAGCCGGACATTGTCGGCCGGCACCAGCGCCTCGGGCGCGATCGCGCCGCCGAGCGTGACCAAGCCCCGGACCGGCAGCGCCGCGAGCGCGTCGATCACCCGCTGCAGGATCGGCGCCTGGTTCTGGAAGGTCGTGCTGAATGCGACGAGCACCAGCGGCCGCTCGTCCGTGGCGGGCCAAAGCGAGGCCCAGGGAGCGGCCCAGGCCGGCGTGTCGAGCTGCGGACCGACATAGAGGATTTGTTGCGGGAGCGTCTCGGGCGCGAAGTCGAAGGCCCGGGCCGTGCCGAGCAGCAGCCGTTCGGCGCGCGCCAGCTGATCGGCCATGGTCGCGAGCGGCGCGAGCCCGAAGGCGGCGCGCGCTGCGTTGAGCGCGGGCAGGCCGGCGTCGAACATCTGCCGGCCGCCATCGGCGATCGCGGCGTGAAGGGCGCGATCCTCCTCATTGCGTGCCGGCGGCAGGCCGGGCCCCATCGGGGGCACACCGGGCAGCGGAAAGAGCGAGACGTTGGCGGTCAGCAAGGCGAATGGCTGGCCCCGCGCCTCGCAGGCGAGCGCCACCCCGAACAGCATCTCATTGGAGACGACGAGATCCGCCGGCTCGCGGTCCAGCGCCTCGGCGAGATCCTCGCCATAAGCGCGCGCCGGGCCGGCCATCAGCCGGTCGACGACGCGGCTCAGCCCTTCCTGCGGCGAGGCGGCCTCCCAGTCGCGGAAGAGGTCATTCTCCCTGCTCCGGTCCGGCCGGCTCGGCGCGCGCCGCCAGGCGGTGAAATCGGCGCCGGCCGCGACGGCGTCGGCACGGTTCGATTCGTCGCTGATCAGGCGGACGCGATGGCCGCGGCGGACCAGCTTCGCGGCGACGGTGAGCGCCGGCCCGACGCAGCCGCCGCCTTCCCAGGTGGCGAACAGGAAGTTGAAGGTTCGATTCGCGGCATCCATCATGCGTCTCCGGTTTCGTTCAGCTGTTGCGGCGAGAGGCCGAGCGCCGCCGCGGCCATCGCCGCAACCAGCGCCCGATATTCGGCGAGCGGCCGGCCCATGTCCCGCCGCAGCAATTTCCAGACATAGACGTCGCAGGCGACGACCAACGCATCGAGCGCGCGCCGGCGCGCCTCTCCTGCTAGGGGATCGAGCCAAAGCGCGAAGTTCTCCGCCACCCATTGACGATGCCCGGCGCGGCCGAAATCGGCCATGTTGCGGATCGCCGGATGGCGCCCCTCCTGGGCGAGCATGCGCAGCACGAAGTCGCCGACCTCCTCGTAATCGGCGGCGAGCGCGGCGATCGCGCCGGCGGCGCCCGGGCGCCGCGCCGGAGCCTGCGCGCGACGAGCCCTGATCTCCTCACTGATCCGCGCCTGCGCCGCGTCGAGCAGGCCCTCCTTGCCGCCGAAGCGCCGGATCAGCGTCTGCACGGTCACGCCGCCATCGCGGGCGACATCCTCCAACCTGATCTCGTCGAACCAATGCTCGCGCAGCCGCGCCGAGAAGGCCTCGACGAGCCGGATCCCGGTCTCCTGAGCGGCGCGGGCGCGCGCCGTCTGGCGGTAGGGGCGAGGAGCAGGCGAATCGGATTTCATGCGAGTCTGAATAACATCAAATTTGCGGAATGCAAATTCAATTTAGTTGGACTTACATCAATATTCCCCCGCTCGCTTCAGCCCTCTCCCCTGCCTGCGGTCAAAGCGCGCCGAGCCGGCCCGCGCGATAATCCTCGATCGCGGCGACGATTTCCTCGGGGCGGTTCATCACGAACGGGCCGTGCGCGACGATCGGCTCGCGATAGGGCACGCCGTGGCCGAAGATGATCGTCGCGTCCGCGTCCGCCTCTATCCGGACCGTGTCGCCGGCGCCGAGCTCGACCTGCTCATGCGCCGCGACCTGGGTGCCGCCGACCCTGGGCGCGCCGGCGACGACGTAGAGGAACACGTTCCGCTCCGGCGCCACCGGCAGGTCCAGCCGTGCGCCGGGGCGCAGCCGCAGCACCGTCATCGCGATGTCGGCGATGCTGTCCACCGGACCTTTGACGCCGCCGAAATCGCCGGAGATCAGCTCGATCACGGCCTTGCCTTCCGCGGCCGCCACCCTCGGGATGTCTGCCGCCTCCAGCCCGCGATAGGCGGGTTCGGTCAGCTTCAGCCGCGCCGGCAGATTGACCCAGAGCTGGAGGATCTCGAGCGGCCCGCCTTCGCGCTTGAAGCTTTCCGGCGAGAGCTCGGCATGGACGAGCCCCCTGCCCGCGGTCATCCACTGCACGCCGCCGGCATGGATGACGCTCTCATGGCCGCCGCTGTCGCTGTGCGCGAGCTCGCCTTCGAGGATGAAGGTCACCGTCTCGAAGCCGCGATGCGGGTGCGGACCGAAGGGCAGGCCGCGATTGTGCGGCGGATAGGTCTGCGGCCCGTGATGGTTGATGAACAGGAACGGGTCGAGCCGCTCGGGCGGCGCGGCGGGACGGCGGGTGACGAGGTCCCCGATATCCTCGCGCCGCGCCTGGTGGCGGGCGACGACCGGACGGATGTCGCTCATTTTCGCCTCCTTCCCTGATGGCGGATGTTGGCCGGGCGGCCGCGGCGGCCCTGCATGCGGCGCTCCGGCGCGCCGTCGGCCGGCGCGCGGCGCGGACCGCGGGGGCGCTGGTCGGGCAACTCGAAGCGCAGCGCTCCGGTCACCGGATCGGCCTCGGCCAGCCGCAGGGTCAGCCGCTGGCCGAGGGCATAGGTCTCGCCGCTCTCGTCGCCGACCAGGATCTGGCGCGCTTCGTCGTAGCGGAAATATTTGTCGC
>JAFAZM010000145.1 GCA_019239785.1 Sphingomonadaceae bacterium | reverse complement strand
TTTGTTCGTCATTCCCGCGAAAGCGGGAATCCAGAACGAAGCTGATATCAGTCACTTAGGCTGCCTGGATTCCCGCTTTCGCGGGAATGACGAATGACCCTAAGTGATTGATCTAAAACTACGACCCCGGATGTGTGAATCCCGTAGGGGACGGGGAGGGGGACCGCGACGCGAAGCGGCGTGGTGGAGGGGCCCGGCGGTTACGCGCCTCAAGCTCGGGCCCCCTCCACCATGCTGCGCATGGTCCCCCTCCCCGTCCCGAGAGGGATCTCTACGCCTCGTCCTTCACCACCATGTCCCCGATCCCGGTCGCCTGCCGCGCAAGTGCCATGCGGTTGGCGGCGCGGCGTTGTTCTTCCACCGCCTCGCGCTCGGGCGGCTGTGGCTCCTTCGGCAGCGCCGCCATCAGCTCGTCATGAATCTCCTGGAACTCCGCCTCATAGCCGCCATGGCTGAGGATCCAGAAGTCGCCGCGCCGCATCCCCGCGACCAGCCGCTGCCCCGCCTCCTCGATGCTCATCCCGGCGGCGAAGACCGGCGCGAGCTGGCCGAGCAGCTCCGGATCGGCCGTGCCGAGGCCGCTGTCGGCAAAATCGTCCGGCCGCTTAAGCGCCGAGGCATAGGCCCTGGTGTCGACCAGCCCCGGGCACATCAGCGACACGCCGAGCGCGGTCGGCGCCAGCGTATAGCGCAGGCTTTCGGTCAGCCCGCGCACCGCGAACTTGGAGGTCGTGTAGATCCCCGCCTGCGGCCCCGCGAGGAAGGCGGCCATCGACGCGACGTTGACGACATGTCCGGTCTCGCCGTGCGCCTCCATCATCGGCAGGAAGGTGACGAGTCCGTTGATCACGCCACCGAGATTCACGGCGAGGATCCAGTCCCAATCGGCATAGGTTGCCCGGTCCATCGGCCCGAACACGCTGATCCCGGCATTGTTGACCAGGATGTGGAGCCGGCCGAACTCCCGCTCCACCGCCTCGCGCGCCGCGGCCCAGGCGGCGCGGTCGGCGACGTCCAGAGGCAGGAACAAAGGCGCGTCATGGCCGGCGTCGCGGAACCAGCGCGCCGCCGTCTCGCGATCACCCTCGTCGCGATAGCCGAGCGCGAGCCGCACGCCTTCGCCCGCCAGCGCCTTGGCGATACCGAAGCCGAGGCCGCTGACCGCGCCGGTGACCAGCGCCGTCTTTCCCGCGAAGCTGTCGAGCGGCCTGGACATCGATCATCCTCCGGAAATTTAGTATGAAACACATACATAGAAGCTGATCAAAAGACAGATGGCCTATAGCTGCCGCCAGGCGCGAAGCCCGATCGGCCCGAGGCCGACCAAGGCGCGCGCCGGGGGGCAGATAAGCGATAAGTTTCTGCTATAGGACGCGCGTGACGCCACAGCCCTACGACCTCAACCTGCGCCATTTGCGCGCCGTCGCGGCGATCCGCCGCTGCGGCAGCATCAGCCGCGCGGCCGGAGAGGTCGCGCTTTCGCAGCCGGCGGTGACGCAGGGGATCGCCAAGCTGGAGGCGCAGCTCGGGGCACGTTTGTTCGAGCGCGGCCCGGCGGGCATGACCGCCACCGGCGAAGGCGATCGCTTCTCCGACCGGATCGAGGCGGTGGCGGGGGCGATGACCGCCGCCTTCGAGGCGATCCGCGGCAGCTCGCGCGGCGGCTTCCACGGCACCGAGAATCTGGTGACGATGAGCCAGGTCCGCGCCCTGCTCGCGCTTGCCGCGGCAGGGAGCTTCGTCGACGCGGCGCAGGCGAGCAATCTCTCCCAGCCCTCACTCCACCGGGCGGTGCGCGACGTCGAGCGGCTCAGCGGCGTGCCCCTGGTCGAACGGCGCGGCCGCGGGGTGCGGCTGACCCGCGCCGGCCAACGCCTCGCCCGCGGCTTCAGCCTCGCCGTCGCCGAGCTCCAGGCCGCGCTCGACGAGCTCGCCCCGGCCGACACCGGCCGCATCCGGATCGGCGCGATGCCGCTCGCCCGCGCCCGATTGCTGCCGCAGGCGATCGCCCGCTTCCATGCAGGCCGGCCGGCAGCGCGGATCGAGGTCGAGGAAGGTCCCCATGCGGAATTGATCGAGCGCCTGCGCGACGGCAGGCTCGATTTCCTGGTCGGCGCGCTGCGCGACCCCTCGCCCGGCCCGGACGTGGTGCAGGAGGCCCTGTTCGACGACCGGCTGGCGATCGTCGCCGGCCGCGGCCATCCGCTCGCCGGTGAGCAGGCGCCCGGCCTCGCCCGCCTCGCCGCCTTTCCCTGGGTGGTCGCACGGCCCGGCGCGCCTTTGCTGCGGGTCTGGCGCGCCTTGTTCGACGATGAAGGCGTGCCGGTTCCCGACGCACCGGTCACCGCCGGCTCGGTGCTGCTGATCCGCGGCCTGCTTGCTTCCTCACATTTCCTGACCCTGCTCTCGCCGCACCAGGTCTCCGGCGATCCCGAGCTCATCATGATCGGCGCGCCGATCGAGAAGACCCGACGCCCGATCGGCCTCACGATGCGCGCCGACTGGCGGCCGGCGCCGGCGCAGCGCGCCTTCCTCGACCTGCTCCGCGCCCGCACCGCGGCGGAGAGACTTCGGGATATCGAATAGGGCCATGGCCATTCGGATTTGCGGCGTCCGAAGCGCCGAAGCTAGCCGGGCAGCCATGGCAGAGAGGCATGACGTCGCCCTGATCGGCTTCGGCGAGGCGGGCATGGCCTTCGCCGGCGGTTGGCGTGCAGCCGCCGTCGCCTACGACATCAAGACCGACGATCCCGCGCTCGCCGCCGCCAAGCGCGCCGATTATGCGCGCTGCGGCGTGACCGGCGCGGCGAGCCTGGCCGAGGCGCTGGACGGCGCCCCGCTGATCGTCTCCGTCGTCACCGCGGACCAGGCGCTGGCGGCGGCAGAGGCGGCGGCGCGGACGATCGCGCCGGGCGCGCTCTATTGCGATTTCAACAGCGTCGCGCCGCAGACCAAGCAGGCGGCCGCGCGGGCGATCGAGGCGGCCGGCGGACTTTATGCCGACGTCGCGGTGATGGCGCCCGTCCATCCGGCCGGGCTCGCCGTGCCCTTGCTGGTCAGCGGCGCCGATGCCTGTTCCGCGCTCGCCGCATTGGGCTTCCGGCCGCGGCGCATCGAGGGGCCGGTCGGCCGCGCCTCGACGATCAAGATGCTGCGCTCGGTGATGGTGAAGGGGATCGAGGCGCTGACCGCCGAATGCTTCCTCGCCGCGCGACAGGCCGGCGTCGCCGACGAGGTCGCCGCCTCGCTCGACGCGAGCTGGCCGGGCGCGGGCTGGGCCACGCGCGCCGACTATAATCTCGGCCGGATGCGCGCGCATGGCCTCCGCCGCGCAGCCGAGATGGAGGAGGTCGCCGCGACGCTCGAAGGCCTCGGCCAGGGCGGCGAGATGGCCCGCGCCACCGCGATCGTGCAGCGCCGCCTCGGCACGTCTGAAATTCGCGCCTCGGAGGCCGCATGATCATCGACTGCCACGGCCATTACACGACCGCGCCGGCCGCCCATAATGACTGGCGCGAGGCGCAGAAGGCCGCGTTCAAGGCCGGCGAGGCGCCCCCGCCCTACCCCGTCATCTCGGACGACGAGATCAGGGACTCGCTCGAACAGAACCAGATCCGGCTGATCCGCGAACGCGGCGCCGACATGACGATCTTCTCGCCGCGCGCCTCGGCCATGGCGCACCATGTCGGGGACGAGGCGGTCTCCAAGGCCTGGGCGCGGGCGAACAACGACCTGATCGCCCGCTGCGTCGCCCTCTATCCGGACATCTTCGCCGGCGTCTGCATGCTGCCGCAGAATCCGCAGGCGGACCTGGCCGGCTCGATCGCGGAGCTGGAGCGCTGCGTCGTCGAGCTCGGCTTCATCGGCTGCAACCTCAACCCCGATCCGGGCGGCGGCCATTTCACCGCGCCGCCGCTGACCGACCGCTTCTGGTACCCGTTCTACGAGAAGATGGTCGAATTGGACGTGCCGGCGATGATCCACGTCTCGGGGAGCTGCAATCCGGGCCTGCACGCGACCGGCGCCTTCTACATCGCCGCCGACACGATCGCCTTCATGCAGCTGATCCAGGACAATCTCTTCGCCGATTTCCCGAGCCTGCGCTTCATCATCCCCCATGGCGGCGGCGCGGTGCCCTATCATTGGGGCCGCTACCGGGGCCTCGCCGACATGCTGAAGCAGCCGAGCCTCGACGGCCATGTCATGAACAACGTCTGGTTCGACACCTGCGTTTACCACCAGCCCGGGATCGACCTGCTCGCCGAGGTGATCGACACCAAGAACATTCTCTTCGGCTCGGAGATGGTCGGCGCGGTGCGCGGGATCGATCCCGAGACCGGCCATTATTTCGACGACACCAGGCGCTATGTCGATGCGTTGCCGATTTCGGAGGAGGCGCGCCACGCCATCTTCGAGGGCAATGCCCGCCGGGTCTTCCCGCGGCTCGACGCGAAACTGAAGGAGAGAGGCCTGTGACCGGCCCCCGCGACATCCATCAATATCTCGCCGAGTTCGACGACATACCGGGCACGCGCGTCTACACCGCAAGGCGCGCGCGCCAGGGCTATCATCTCAACCAGTTCGCGATGAGCCTGATGAAGGCCGAAAACCGCGCCCGCTTCAAGGCGGACGAGAAGGCCTATCTCGACGAATGGCCGCTGACCGACGCGCAGAAGGCGGCGGTGCTCGCCCGCGACTACAATGCGATGCTCGACGAGGGCGGCAATATCTACTTCCTCGCCAAATTGTTCTCGACCGACGGCAAGAGCTTCCAGTTCGCCGCCGGCTCGATGACCGGCATGAGCCAGGAGGAATATGCGCAGATGATGCTGGGCGGCGGCCGCTCGCCCGAAGGCCAGCGCTCGATCAAGGAGGGCCGCTAGATGGCGCGGATCACCGCCGGCATCACCACCAGCCATATCCCCGCGGTCGGCGCCGCGATCGACCTCGGCAAGACCGAAGAGGATTATTGGAAGCCGGTCTTCGCCGGCTACGAATGGGTGAAGCAGTACGAGCAGGCGCAGAAGCCCGACGTCGTCATCCTCGTCTATAACGACCATGCCTCGGCCTTCGACATGCGCGTGATCCCGACCTTCGCGATCGGCTGCGCGGAGGAGTTCCCGATCGCCGACGAGGGCTGGGGCCCGCGGCCGGTGCCGGTGGTGAAGGGCCATCCGGACCTCGCCTGGCACATCGCCCAATCCTGCATCCTCGACGAGTTCGACATGACCATCATCAACGAGATGGCGGTCGATCATGGCCTCACCGTCCCGCTCTCCCTGATCTTCGGCCAGGTCGACGAATGGCCGGCGAAGATCATCCCGCTGGCCGTCAACGTCGTCACCTATCCGCCGCCGACCGGCAATCGCTGCTGGCTGCTCGGTGAGGCGATCGCGCGCGCGGTCGCGAGCTATCCCGAGGACCTCAACGTCCAGATCTGGGGGACCGGCGGGATGAGCCACCAGCTCCAGGGCCCGCGCGCTGGCCTGATCAACAAGGAATGGGACCGGAAATTCCTCGACGAGCTGACCAGCGACCCGCAGAAGCTGCGCGAGAAGCCGCATATCGAATATCTGCGCGAGGCCGGCAGCGAGGGGATCGAGCTCGTCATGTGGCTGATCATGCGCGGCGCGCTCGGCGACGAGGTGAAGGAGCTGCACCGGCATTATCATGTGCCGGCCTCGAACACCGCGGTCGGGCATATCGTGCTGGAGCCCGCATAGCCGTCATTCCCGCGAAAGCGGGAAGCCAGACGGAAACGCAGGCGCCGGAAGGTTGAGAGAAGAAGCTGGATTCCCGCTTTCGCGGGAATGACGAAGAGGGAAGAGTGTCACGATGAAAATCGCCTTGGCCGGCGCGGGCGCCTTCGGGGAGAAGCATCTCGATGCGCTGAAGCTGATCGACGACGTCGAATTGGTGTCGGTCGTCGGCCGCACGCTCGAGCCGACGCAAAAGGTCGCCGACAAATATGGCATCGGCCACGCCACGACCGAGCTTGCCGATGCGCTCGAACAGCCCGGGCTCGACGCGGTGATCCTGGCGACGCCGACCCAGCTCCACGCCGCCCAGGCGATCCAGTGCCTCGAGGCCGGCAAACACGTCCAGGTCGAAATCCCGCTCTGCGACCGGCTGGCCGACGGCGAGGCCGTGCTCGCCAAGCAGCAGGAGACCGGCCTGGTCGCGATGGTTGGCCACACGCGGCGGTTCAACCCGAGC
>JAFAZM010000025.1 GCA_019239785.1 Sphingomonadaceae bacterium | reverse complement strand
AGTTTTAGATCAATCACTTAGGGTCATTCGTCATTCCCGCGAAAGCGGGAATCCAGGCAGCCTAAGTGACTGATATCAGCTTCGTTCTGGATTCCCGCTTTCGCGGGAATGACGAACAAAAAGGAAATGTGTGAATGCTGTAGCCCCCTCAGGGGGAGGACTTTATCAGACCGCGAACTGCTCCATGGTGATGCGCTCGTCGAGCGCGTGCTCCGGGTCGAAGAGCAAGGTGAGCACGTCGGTGCGGTCGATGCAGACGTCGACGGTGGCGACGTCGCGGACCTCGATCTGGTCCGCCACCGCGGAGACCGGTCGCTTGGCGGGATCGAGCACCCGGAACTGGATGTTGAGGTCGTCGGGGATCAAAGCGCCGCGCCAGCGCCGGGGCCGGAACGGACTGATCGGGGTCAGCGCCATCAGCTTGGAGTTGAGCGGCAGGATCGGGCCGTTGGCCGAGAGGTTGTAGGCGGTCGACCCTGCGGGCGTCGCCACCAGCACGCCGTCGCAGACCAATTCCGGCAGCACCACCCGGCCGTTCACCGAGACCTCGATCCGCGCCGTCTCGCGGGTTTCGCGGAGCAGGGAGACTTCGTTGATCGCATGGTGGGAGATGGTCTCGCCGTCGTCGGTGCGCGCGATCATCTCCAGCGGCCGCACCGTGAACGACTTGGCGCGATGGATCCGCTCGATCAGCCCGTCGATCCGCCATTCGTTCATCAGGAAGCCGACGGTGCCGCGGTTCATCCCGAACACCGGACAGACCTTGCCGACCGCGAGCCGCTCGCGCAGCGTGTGCAGCAGATAGCCGTCGCCGCCCAGGGCGACGATCAATTCGGCCTCCTCCATCGGCACGAAGTCGTAGCGCGCGCGGAGCATCGCCTCCGCGGCCTGGGCCGCCTCCGCGTTGGAGGCGACGAGCGCCATCTTCCTGTCAGCGACCTGGGTCATCAGGGCTAGCTACGGGGCAGGAAGCGCCCACGTCAATGTGCCAAGCCGGGAACCCGGTATTCGGAACGATTGGCGGCGGCGGGGCAGGGGACTAGAGCGGAGCGATGGGGGCGCCGCTGTTCATTCTTTCCTTCCGCCATCGCGATGAGCTCTCGCGGCTTGCCGAGGGCGCCGGCTGGCAGCCGATCGCGGCGCGCCGGGCGGACAATGTCGAGGCGCGCTTCGTCGCCTCGGGCGCCTCGGTGGCGGTGATCGACGCCCGCGGCGCGCTCGAGGAGGGGCAGGAGGCGGCGCGCGCCGTCGCCGACGCGGTCGAGGCCAATGCGGCGGCCTTGCTCGTCCTGCTCTCGCGTGGCGACGCCGGCGCGCTCGAAATCTTCCATCAGCACGGCGCGACCCATTTCCTGGTCAGCCCCTTCACCGAGCCGCAATTGCTGCACGCGATCCAGTTCGCCCGCCGCCATGCCGAGCGGGTCGGCGGCGGCCTGCGCACCGTCCGCCGTGCCGGCGAGGAGGCCGAATCGGCCTCGTGGCGCTGGCAGCCCGGCTCGCGCACCGTCGAGCTCAGCCCGGCGCTCGCCCGCCAGGCCGGCCTCGGCGAGGAGGAAGGGCGGCGGATCAGCCTGATGGACCTCTTCCGCAAGCTCGATCCGGCCGGCCGCCGCGCCGCCCGCGACGCGATCGACCGGCTGCTCGCGACCGGCGAGGCGACCGCCTTCGCCCATGGCGAGAGCGGCGGCGGCCGCATCGCCCACCATCTCCGCCGCAGCGGCGAGGGCGTGGTCGGCCGCGCCGAGCCGCTCCCCGGCAGCGGCGGCGGCGAGGCGCGCGATCCGCTCACCGGCCTTCGCGACGGCCGCGCGGCGCGGGCCTGGATCGCGGCCCAGCTCGCCGAGGCGAACGAAGGCGCGCCCGCTTTGGTCGCGATCCTGCTCTCGGTCAGCCGCTACGATGCGATCAACGCCGCCTTCGGCCGGGCCACCGGCGATGCGGTGCTGCAGGCGGCGGCGCGGCGGATCGAGCGCCATGTCGGCGCCGACGCCCGGCCGAAACTGGTCGCGCGCATGGCCGGCGCCGAGTTCGCGGTCCTGCTCGGCGCGCCGGCGACGCTCGGCGAAGCCCGCTTCATCGCCGGCCAGCTGGTCGAGGCGATCGGCCGGCCGTTCGCCTCGGGCGACCATGTCATCACCATCGGCAGCCGCGCCGGCGTCGCAGCGGCGGAGGCGGGCGACGATCCGGCGAAGCTGCTGCGCCGGGCGAGCGCGGCCCTGGCCGAGGCGGGCGGCGACGGTTCGCCGGTCCGCGTGCTCGAGGAAGGGGCGGAGAGCGCCACCGCGCGCGGCGACCGGCTCGAGGTGGACCTGCGCCGCGCGCTGGACCGCGACGAGATCGAGATCCGCTTCCAGCCCCAGGTCTCGGTCACCAGCGGCGCGATCGTCGGAGTCGAGGCGCTCGCCCGCTGGAAGCATCCTTATTATGGCGAGCTCGACGCGCAGACCCTGTTCGGCGTCGCCGAGGGTTCGGACTATCTCGCGCAGCTCTCCGACCATGTGCAGCGCAAGGCGATCACCGCGGCCGCCGCCTGGCCCGAAGCGCTCGGCCGGCTGCGCCTCTCGGTCAACATCACCGCGGCCGACATCGTCCGCCCGGGCTTCGCGGCGCAGTTCCTGGACCTGGTCGGCGACAGCGGCTTCGCGCCGGAGCGGCTCACCGTCGAGGTCACCGAGAGCGGGCTGATCGAGGATCTCGGCGCCGCCGCGGACCTGCTCGCGGAGCTGCGCGGCGGCGGCCTGCGGGTCGCGATCGACGATTTCGGGACGGGCTATTCGAGCCTCGCCTATCTCAAGGCGTTGCCGCTCGATTATCTCAAGATCGACAAGCGCCTCTGCCAGGACATTGCCGGCTCGCTCCGCGACCGGATCGTCGTGCGCTCGGTCATCGACATGGCCCGCTCGCTCGGCCTGGGCGTGATCGCCGAGGGGGTGGAGACGGAGGAGCAGTTGCGCCTGCTCGCGGAGGAGGGGTGCACGCTGTACCAGGGGTTCCTCTGCGCGCCGCCGGTGGACGGGGCGGGGCTGGAGGCGTTGGTCGGAGGCTGAGGGCTGCCTCGGCTCTACCCGCTCATCCTGAGTAGGGACTGAGCTTGGCGAAGCATGT
>JAFAZM010000370.1 GCA_019239785.1 Sphingomonadaceae bacterium | reverse complement strand
GGGCTTATTCGTCGCGCTTGCGGGGGCGCGGCTTGGGCGGGTCGGGCAGCCGAATCGAGGGCGGCGGCGGTACGGCCGGTCCGGCGGCGTGGGCCTGCCCCTGTGGCAGCGCGCCTCCAGGAGCATGCGTCGGCGCGGCCTGCGCGGCGCGCGGCGCCGGCATCGGCCGGTTGTCGGCGGCGATCGAGGCCTGCAGGATCGTCGTCGGCTCCGCCGGCGGCTCACCGCGGTTGATCGCGTCGACGAAGTTCATGCCGCTGATGACGCGGCCGAACACCGTGTAGTGCCCGTCGAGGGTCAGCTTCGGGGCGAGCATGATGTAGAATTGGCTGTTGGCGCTGTCCGGGCTCTCCGCCCGCGCCGCCGCCACCGCGCCGCGGACGTGCGGCAGGCCGTTGAACTCCGCGGCGATGTCGGGAAGATCGGAGCCGCCGGTGCCGTTGCCCTTGGGATCGCCGCCCTGCGCCATGAACCCTTCGATCACCCGGTGAAAGCTGAGGCCGTCGTAGAAGCCGCGGCGCGTCAGCAGCTTGACCCGCTCGACCATCTTGGGGGCGACGTCGGGACGAAGCTGGACGGCGACCCGGCCGCCGGTCGAAAGATCGAGCAGCCAGGTATTTTCCGGATCGGCCGCCGGCGTCGGCGGCGGCGAGACGATCGCCTGCGCGTGGACGGCGCCCGCGAACAGGAAGGCGAAGAGCAACGACAGAAGCGCCTTGAAACGCATGGCTTATTTCTTCCCGAGAGGTGGATACGCTGCCCCGGGCGGGACCTTGCGCGGGGACCGGCGCCGGATCAAGTGCCTTTGCGCCCGATCTCACCGACCCGCCGCGCGACGTCGGCGGCGACCGCCGGAGTGACGAACTTGCCGATGTCGCCGCCGTACAGGGCGATCTCCTTGACCAGGCGCGAGGCGATCGGCTGCAAAGAGACGTCGGCCATCAGGAAGACCGTCTCGATGCGGTCGTTCAGCTGCTGGTTCATCCCCGCCATCTGATATTCGTACTCGAAGTCGGCGACGGCGCGGAGCCCGCGCACGATCAGCGCCGCGCCTTCCCGCTCGGCGAAGTCCATGAGCAGCGAATCGAACGTCACGACGTCGATCTCGCCGGCAATGCCGTCGATCTCCCGCCGCACCATTGCCAGCCGCTCCTCGACGCTGAACATCGGCGATTTGGCAGGGTTGGTGGTGACGCCGATGACCAGCCGGTCGACCAGCTTGGCGCCGCGCCGGATGATGTCCATGTGGCCGAGCGTGATCGGGTCGAACGTCCCCGGATATACCCCCGTCTTCATGCGCCCTCCCGATGGTGGTGGGGGGGGGTTTAGCGGGTTACGCGCGGTGTGTCGAAATTCCCCGACGCCCTAGTGATCCCGCTCGACGGCGAACCTGGCGATGGCGCGGAGCAGGTCGGCCTCCGCGCCGAAGCGCTCGAGATAGGTCAGCGCCTGGTCGATGAGCAGATCGGCCTGCTGCCGGGCCCGTTCGCGGCCGAGCAGCGAGACGAAGGTCTGCTTGCCGCGCTCCCGGTCCTTGCCGACCTTCTTGCCGGTCTTCTCCTCCGCGCCTTCCTCGTCGAGCAGGTCGTCGGCGATCTGGAAGGCGAGGCCGACGTCGCGGGCGTAGCCCCTGAGCTTCGTCCGCCCCTCGGGCGGGACCCGCCCCATGATCGCCCCGGCCTCGAGGCAGAAGCCGATCAGCGCGCCGGTCTTGAGCTGCTGGAGCCGCGTCACCGCCGCCAGGTCGAGCGGGGATTCTCCCGCGGCGAGGTCCATCATCTGCCCGCCCGCCATGCCGGCGGGCCCGGCCGCACCGGCCAGCTCGACCACCAGCTCGGTACGGACGAACGGATCCTCATGCGTCGCCTCGTCCGCGAGGACCTCGAAAGCGAGCGCGTGCAGCGAATCGCCGGCGAGGATAGCCGTGGCCTCGTCATAAGCGCGGTGGAGCGTCGGCTTGCCGCGCCTCAGATCGTCGTCGTCCATCGCCGGCAGATCGTCGTGGATCAGCGAGTAGACGTGGACGAGCTCGACAGCGGCGCCGACCCGCAGCGCCCGCCGCCGGTCGGTATGGAACAGGCCGCAGGCGGCGACGACCAGCAGCGGCCGCAACCTCTTGCCGCCGCCCATCGCCGCATAGCGCATCGCCTCGTAGAGCCGCGCGCGCGGGTCCGGCGGCACCGCCAGCAAGGTATCGAGAAACGCATCGACGTCGGCGCGGATTCGCTCCAACGCCGGGGCCAGGCTCCGCGAGGACTCCTCCACTGCGGCGCTCACGCGCCGTCGAAAGGCGCGGTGCCGGTAGGCTGGCCGTCGCGGCCGAGCTGGATCCTCTCGATCTTCGCCTGCGCCGCCTGGAGCCGCGCCTCGCACTGCTGGCGCAGACGGTCGCCCTCGCCGTAAAGCTCGATCGACTCGTCGAGCGACGCGTCCCCGCTCTCGAGCCGTCGCACGATCTCCTCGAGCCGCTTCAGCGCGGCTTCGAACGACAATTCCGCGATGTTTTCGGGCTGGTCTGCCATGGCCGAAGCCATGATCTTCAAGGGCTTTGGGGTCAAGGGATCAGGCGGCGCGGTACCAGTTGACGCCGTCGCGCACCTCCCGCGCCGCCCGCCCCTCGACCTCCAGGTGCCGGAGGTGGGCCAACGCCTCGCCGGTGGCCAAGCCGAGCAGACTGTCGTCGATCTTGCGGGCGAACAGCACGGAGAAGCAGTCGACTGCCCGCCGCGGCTCGGCGAGGTGCGCGTGAAGGGCGTCGAGCCGGTCGCCATGGCCGTGGGCGAGCGCGTCCAGACGGGCGTGGAGCCCGGTGAACGGCTCGCCGTGCGAGGGCAGCACGAACAAAGTGCCCGGCAGGCCCTTCAGCTTGCCGATCGAGGCGAGCCAGTCGCCGAGCGGGTCGGCCTCCGGTTCGGAGAGGCTGAGCGAGACGTTGGAGGTGATGCGGGGCAGCACCTGATCGCCCGCGATCATCAGCCCGGCTTCGTCGTCGACCAGGCAGGCATGCTCGGGGCAGTGGCCGTTGCCGACGACGACTTTCCAGCGGTGCGCGCCGGTACGGATTTCGTCGCCGTCGCGAATCCTGATGAAGCTCGCCGGCATCGGGCTCACCCAGGCGGCGAAGCGGCCCCAGCCCTTCGCCGCCTCCGCCTCGATCCGCTCCTCGCTCCAGCCGGCGGCGCGCCAATA
>JAFAZM010000330.1 GCA_019239785.1 Sphingomonadaceae bacterium | reverse complement strand
CCTGCGCCCCGCGCGCCATCGCCTCCTGCATGTTGGAGAC
Organism: Sphingomonadaceae bacterium; assembly: GCA_019239785.1. Classification (GTDB taxonomy): domain Bacteria; phylum Pseudomonadota; class Alphaproteobacteria; order Sphingomonadales; family Sphingomonadaceae; genus Allosphingosinicella. The sequence continues at coordinate 16,136 of JAFAZM010000330.1, read as the reverse complement.
GGTCTTGTCGAAGAGCGGGCCGGAGGGCGCCAGCACGATCAGGGGCACGGCGTCGTCGATCAGGGCGATCGGCCCGTGCTTCATCTCGCCGGCGGCATAGCCTTCGGCGTGGATGTAGCTGATCTCCTTCAGCTTCAGCGCGCCTTCGAGCGCGAGCGGATAATCCTGGCCGCGGCCGAGATAGAGGACGTCGCGCGCCTTCGCGATGAGCGGCGCCATCGCGGCGATATCCTCGTCATGGGCGAGCGCGGCGTTCATCGCCGCCGGCGCCTCGGTCAGATGGAGGACGATCTCGCGCTCCTCCTCCGCGCTCATCATGCCCTTGTCGCGGGCGACCTTGGCGGCGAGGGCGGCGAGCACGGCGAGCTGGCAGGTGAAGGCCTTGGTCGAGGCGACGCCGATCTCCGGCCCGGCATGGGTGGGCAGCAGCAGATCCGCCTCGCGCGCCATCGAGCTGGTCGGCACGTTGACGACGACGGCGATCTTCTGGCCCTGGGCGCGGGCATGGCGCAGCGCGGCGAGCGTGTCCGCGGTCTCGCCCGATTGCGAGATGAAGAGCGCCAGGCCGCCGGGCTCCAGCACCGGGTCGCGGTAGCGGAACTCGCTGGCGACATCGAGGTCGACCGGCACCCGGGCGAAGCGCTCCAGCCAATATTTGGCGACCATGCCGGCATAATAAGAGGTGCCGCAGGCGACGATGGTGACGCGCGGCACCGGCGCGAACGAGAAGTCCATCTGCGGCAGCGCCACCTTCTGCTCCAGCGGGCGCAGGTAGGAACCCAAGGTCTGGGCGACGACGACCGGCTGCTCGAAAATCTCCTTCTGCATGAAATGGGCGTGGTTGCCCTTGTCGATGCGGACGGAAGAGGCGCCGGATTCGACCGTCTCGCGGCTGACCGGCCGGTTCTCGCGGTCGAAGATCTCGACCTTATCGTGGGTGACGACCGCCCAGTCGCCTTCGTCGAGATAGGCGATCCTGCGGGTCAGCGCAGCGAGCGCGAGCGCGTCGGAGCCGAGATAATTCTCGCCCTCGCCATAGCCGATGGTGAGCGGCGCGCCGAGCCGGGCGCCGACGATCATCCCGGGATGGTCGCGGAACAGGATCGCGAGCGCGAAGGCGCCGTGCAGCCGCGGCAGCACGGCGGCGACCGCCTCCTGCGGGTCCCGGCCCTGGCCGAGCTGGTCGGCGACGAGATGGGCGACGACCTCGGAATCGGTCTGGCTTTCGAAGCTGCGGCCCTTGGCCTGCATCTCCTCGCGCAGCGATTTGAAATTCTCGATGATGCCGTTGTGGACGACGGCGACGCCCTCGACGACGTGCGGATGGGCATTGCCTACGGTCGGCGCGCCGTGGGTCGCCCAGCGGGTATGGGCGATCCCGACCTGGCCGGGCAAGGGCTCCCGGTCCAGCTCGCGCTGGAGGTTGTCGAGCTTGCCCTCGGCGCGGCGGCGCTCGAGCCGGCCGTCGACGATCGTGCACAGGCCCGAGCTGTCATAGCCGCGATATTCGAGCCTTCTCAGCCCATCCATGAGCCGCGACGCCGTCTCGGCGCGACCGACGATCCCGATGATTCCGCACATGTTTATTTGCTTCCCCGCCCATCGGACCGATGGGTTCGCAGCGCTCCTTAGCCGTTATTCCTGAATAGGAAAGGAACGACTTTCGGTGAGGCCCGGATCGCCTCAGCTCCGCTTGCTGGCGGCCTTGCGCGCGGACATGACCTCACGGAACTTGCCTGCCCTGCCCGCCTTCTCCACCTGCTCGCCGCGGGCGAGGGCGACGGCGTCCGCGGCGACGTCGCGGACGATCACCGAGCCGGCGCCCACGAGAGCGCCGGCGCCGATCGAGACCGGCGCGACCAGCGCCGAGTTGGAGCCGATGAACGCCCCCTCCCCGATCGTGGTGCGATATTTGAAATAGCCGTCATAATTGCAGGTGATGGTGCCGGCGCCGATGTTCGCGCCGGCGCCGATCTCCGCGTCGCCGAGATAGGAGAGATGGTTGGCCTTGGCGCCCTTGCCGAGCGTCGCCTGCTTCACCTCGACGAAATTGCCGATCCGCGCATTCTCGCCGATCACCGCGCCGGGCCGGAGCCGCGCGAACGGGCCGATCTCGGCGCCCGCGGCGACGGTCGCCCCTTCGAGATGGGAGAAGGCGCGGATGCGCGCACCCTCGCCGATCGTGACGCCGGTGCCGAAGAAGACGTTCGGCTCGACGATCGTGTCGCGGCCGATCTTCGTGTCCCAGGCGAACCACACCGTCTCCGGCGCGACCAGCGACACGCCCGCCGCCATCATCTCGCTGCGCCGGCGCGTCTGCCAGGCGGCCTCCATCAAAGCGAGCTCGGCCCGGCTGTTGACGCCCTCGACCTCCTCCGGCGCCACCTCGACCGCGGCTGAGGCATGCCCGTCCGCGGCGGCGAGCATGACGATGTCCGGGAGATAAAATTCGCCCGCCGCATTGTCGTTGCCGACCCGCGCCAGCAGCGGCCAGAGCTCGGCGCTGCGCACCGCCATCAGCCCGCTGTTGCAGAGGTCGAGCATCCGCTCCGCCTCGCTCGCATCCTTATACTCGACCATCTTCAGGATCGTGCCGTCGGGCTCGGCGAGGATGCGGCCATAATGTTTGGCATCTTCGGGGCGGAAGGCGAGCACGACCGCGCCTTGCGTCTCGCCGAGCCGCTTCAGCATCCGCCGCATCGTCTCGATGCCGACGAAGGGCACGTCGGCATAAAGGATCAGCACGTCGCCCTCGAAGCCGGCCAGGGCCGCCTTCGCCTGCAGCACCGCATGCGCGGTGCCGTGTTGCGGGTCCTGGATCGCGATCGTGCCGCCATGCTCGGTCACCAGAGGCTCGACCTGCTCGCTCCTGTCGCCGACGACGACCACGGTCCGCGCCGGCGACAGCGCTTCGACCCCGGCGAGCAGGTGCGCGAGCATCGGCCGCCCGGCGATCGGGTGGAGCACCTTGTGCAGATCGGACTTCATCCGCGTCCCCTTGCCGGCGGCAAGGATGATGGCGGCGACGGGCCTGGTCATGGCGCGCCCAATCGCACGGAAACCTTGCCATTTCCATAGGGCCGGCCATTGGCGCGGCGAGCGTTACTTCTGGTCCGCTCATCCTGAGTAGCCGCTGAGCGAAGTCGAAGCGGCGTATCGAAGGACGCACAAAATCCGAGCGGTCCTTCGATACGGGCCTTCGCCAAGCTCAGTCCCTACTCAGGATGAGCCGGAATGGTTCTCATTTGACGCGCGATGATCTAGCCGCCCCGCATGGCCGATTTCCCCTTCGACGTGGTCGCCTTCGATCTCGACGGCACGCTCGCCGACACCGCGCCCGATCTGGCCGCGGCGCTGAACCACACGCTCGGCGTGCTCGGCCGGCCGACCGTGGATCCGGATTCGGTTTCGCACCTGGTCGGCCAGGGCGCGCGGGCGCTGCTGCGCAAGGCGCTCGGCGACGGGGACGAAGGGCTGATTGATCGCGCCTTCCCGATCTATCTCGATTTCTATGCCGCCAATATCTGCGTCGGCACGCGCTGCTATCCAGCGATCGAAGCGGCGATGGATGCGCTCGCGGCGCGCGGCGTTCGCCTCGCCATCTGCACCAACAAGCCCGAGCGGCTGACGCATCTGCTGATCGACGCGCTCGGCTGGCAGGGCCGCTTCGCCGCGATCGTCGGCGCCGACACCCTCCCGGTGCGCAAGCCCGATCCGCAGCCGCTGCACGAGGCGATCGCCCGCGCCGGCGGCGGCCGCGCCGCCTATGTCGGCGATTCGATCACCGACGCCGACACCGCGCGCGCGGCGGGGGTGCCGTTCGTCGCGGTCAGCTTCGGCTTTTCCGACCGGCCGGTGGAGCAGCTCGGCGCCGACGCGGTGATCGATTCTTACGCTGAGCTGGTCGCTACGCTGGGGCGGCTGGGGAGCGCTACCGGGTCGCCTTGATCCACAAATGCCGCGCCAGCATCAGAGGCGGCATGCGCAGCCAGTGGGAGCGGACGTAGAAGGCGAAGCGCAGCGCCTTGCGCCGCTCCTGGCCCCAGGCATTGCGGGCGAGCAGGCGGGCTTCGAACAGCCGGTCGGTGAGGCGCGGACGGCCGGCGACTGCGGCGTCGACCGGAGTCGCGTAGAGGCGTGCGGCGAGACGCAACGCGCGCGCGACCGGGCCCTGGAGCTGATGCAGCCGCGCGCGCTCCGCGAGCAACGGCCAGAAGTCCGGAGAGTCGAACTGGCGCAGCAGCCGGTCGATGTCCCAGAGGTTCCTAAGGCCCCCGGCAAGGTCGCCGTCGGCGAAGAGATGGGCGGCGGCGTGGACGATCATGTCGGCCGGCGAGAGCATGCGCAGGCCGCTCTCCAGCGCGACGCTTGCGGCGAGCAGGACCGCAGCGTCCGGCCGCGGCCGCGCGGTGAGCGGCAGGATCGTGTGGTGGACGTCGATCATCCGGTCGCGGCTGCGGTGGATCAAAGGCGGCAGCTCGTGCATCCAGCGGCGGTAATAGGAATCGTCATAGCCGTCGGCCGGCTTCACATGCTCCCAGCCGGCATCGAGCAACGCCGCCTCGACCGCACCGAGGCTCTCGCGCGGGACCATGATGTCGAGATCGCCGACGCTGCGTCCGACCGACGCGTCGAGACTGGCCGCGTGGAAGGCTGTCCCCTTCATCAGCACCACCGGAATGCCGAGCGGCGTCAGCGCGCGGCGCGCCATCTCCGCCTCCCACAAAGCGACGGTGCGGACATGGGCGGAATCGCGGCGCGCCTCCTCGAACAGAGCAGCGGTGCGCGGCGGCATCTTCCGCCCTTCCATCCGGAAGGCGAGGCTCCCCATCAGCTGCTCGGCGCGGGCGGCGCTGACCAGGCCGGTCCAGTCGCAGTCGCCGATCGAGCCGGGATCACGCAGCGCGCGGACCAGGAGCCGGGCGTCGTTCACGCGGCGAGCTCCCGGCGGAAATCCTCGACCAGGCCAATCGCGGTCGCGGTGTCGGGATAGTCGATCGCGAGCGCCGGCACGCCCCGGACGAGCCCGGCGAGCGCGTCGAACCCGCGCCGGCCGAGCGCGACATAATTGGTTGAGGCCTGGGTCAGGCGGATGAAGGTCTCGGCCTGGCCGACGCCGCGCACCGCCGCCGCCGCGCCGTAGCGGGGGAACAGGATCAGGGCGGGCCGTGCGCCCTCCCCCATCCGGGCGATCGCCTCCGCATTGGGCCGCATATGGCGGATCGCGCCCTTGGGCGTGCCCTCGAGCAAAGGACCGAAGCGGTCCGGCGCGACCTCGGCCTCCATCACCGGGATCGCTTCGTTCTTGAGGCTGATTGCGCGCGGGAATGGCAGCAGCATTCCGCTCGCCATATCGAGCAGGGCGAATTCGTCGCCCATCAGCCGCCAGCCGCGCTCGCCGAGCAAGGCGCCCAGGGTCGATTTGCCGGCGCCCGATTCCCCGGTCATCACCAGCGCCCTTCCGTCCTTCTCGACCGTCGCGGCGTGGAGCAGCAGATAGCGTTTCTGCCCCAGCGCCATCTGCAGGTTCATCCCCATCTCGGCGGCGAGCAGGCCGTGCGCGAGCGCGAGCGGCACCGCGTCGGGAAGGATATAGTCGCCGCGGATCGCGACCGACGGCCGCAGATACCGCCGCCAGGGCCGCTCCGGCTCGAGCCGGACGGTGAAATCGGCGAGCCCGTCCTCGGGCGCCGGATAGCCGGCATAAAGGCGTCCCAGCGCGTCGAGCGGCGCGCGCCAGACGCTGCCGATCCGGAACCCGACCGGGCCGATCCTGAGGTCGAGCCGGTGCCTCATGCCCGGCGCACCAGGCCGGCCGCCTCGAGCTCGTCGAGCCGGGCGCGGATCGCGTCCTCCGCCTCGCCTTCCGCCAGGTCGAAGCGGGTCCGCAGCCGCCGGATCAGCTCGGCCGCGTCGGCCGGCCCTTCGCGCAGGGCGCCGATTATCTCCGGCGCCGGTGCGGCAAGGATGTGGGTGCTCCCGGAGGGCGCGTGAAAGAGCAGGGACAGGCCGTCGAGTGCAACGGTCTCGACCGCTTCCGCGGGATCGGCGATGTAGCGGGCACCGGCCATGCCGGCGAACCTGGGCTAGCGCGGCATCTGCAGCGAGGCGTAGCAGGTGAAACCGCTCATCCCCGCCTGCAGCCGCCGGATATAATTGGCATAGGCCTGGGCAGAGGTCGGATCGACGCCGGCGGGCACGGTGCCGGAGCGGAGCAGATGCTTGACCTCCTCGCCCTTGAGCGGCCGGCCCAGCGGCGGCGCCGCGCCGGGCGTGCCGGGCGCGACCAGCTCGCCCTGGGGCGAGATGTAATTGCCGCCGGCGGCGGGCTGCGGGATGGGGATCTCGCAATTCAGCACCGAGCCCGCGGTCTGCGCGAGCGCCGGGCGGACGGTGATCACCGTCGAGGCCGCCGCGGCGCCGATGACGAGCACCGCGCGCCGGCTGGGCGCGAAGCCGCCCCCGCTCCCGGTTCCTTCGCTCTGTTCCTGATCGCTGCCGCTCATGGAGGATTTCCGATACCCGCGCGGCCTTTAATAAGGGTAAAGCGGCGCGGAAGCGAGCGGGCCGGACGATTTTGTCCCGCCCCGGGACGGAGCGGGAATGGCGCACGGCACGGCAATGGCGCTGCTGGTCGCAGCACTGGCGGCGGCCGCGGCCGCGACGGCCGCGGCATCCCTGCTCTGGCGGCGCCTGCGCGCGGCCCGCGCGGCCGCCCCCGCCGGTACGCACGCGCTGGTCCGCGACGCGGTCCCGGACCTGCTCGCCGCCTTTCCCGATCCACTGCTCGTCGTGCACGACCGGCGGGTCCTGATCGCCAACCAGGCGGCAAGGGACCTGCTCGGCGCACACATCGAAGGCTCCGACGTGCGGCTGGCGATCCGTCATCCGGCGGCGGCCGAGCATCTCGCCCGCAACGAGGAGGGCCAGGCGCCGGTCCGGATCGAGCTGGTCGGCCTCGGCGAGCTCGGCCGGCCCTGGGAGCTGACGATCGCGCCGCTCAGCGGCGGCCGGCGGCTGGTGCGGCTGGTCGACCAGAGCCAGACGCGCGCGGCCGAGCAGATGCGGGTCGATTTCGTCGCCAATGCCAGCCACGAATTGCGCACCCCGCTCGCCACCCTGATCGGCTTCATCGAGACGCTCCAGGACGAGGCCGCGGTCGATCCCGCCACCCGCCAGCGCTTCGTCGGGATCATGGCCGGCGAGGCGGTGCGGATGCGCGACCTGATCGACGATTTGATGTCGCTGTCGCGGATCGAGGCCGACCGCTTCGCGCCGCCACGCGAGACGGTCGACCTCCGGCCTCTGGTGGAGGAGGTCCGGGAGGCGGTGAAGCCGATGGCCGGGGATCGCCCGATCCGCTTCGAGCGCGGCGCCGGCGAGGCCCTGGTCGCCGGCGACCGGGGCCAGCTCGCCCAGATGCTCACCAACCTCATCGTCAACGCGCTGAAATACGGCCGGGCCGGGAGCCGGATCCGGGTGCGGCTCGCCGATGCCGGGCCGGACCTCGTCAGCCTTGCGGTGATCGACCAGGGCGAAGGCATCCCGGCCGACCATATCCCGCGGCTGACCGAGCGCTTCTACCGGGTCGATCCGGGCCGCAGCCGCCAGGTCGGCGGCACCGGGCTCGGCCTCGCCATCGTCAAGCATATCGTGCTGCGCCATCGCGGCCGGCTCGACATCCGAAGCAAGCCGGGGGTCGGAACGACGGTGGAGGTCACCTTGCCGCGCGCGGCCCCGGCGGCGACGGCGGCCTGAATCGCCACAGGCCAAAGTGTCACAAGACTGTCATTCTCGACTCCCTATAGACCGCTCGAAGGGGTCCGGCATGTTCGGGCGCCGGACCGAGTCTCCGGAGAGACGATTGAAGAACAATTTCTGGCCGCACTGGCTGAAGCGAAGCGGACTTGACGCCGAAGCGAGGGCGGCCGGCCTGGACGAGGAGCTCGACACCCTCCGCGGCACGATCTGCGAGATGGGCGGGCTGGCCGAAGTCGCGATCCGCGACGCGATGGAAGCCCTGATCCGGCGCGACCAGGCCGCCGCCGCCGACGTCGTCCGCCGCGACAAGAAGATCGATGCGCTCGAGACCGAGATCGAGCGGCGGGTGGTCGAGATCATCGGCCAGCGGGCGCCGACCGAGGCCGACCTGCGCGACGTCGTCGCCGCGCTGAAGATTGCCGGCGTGGTCGAGCGGATCGGCGATTATGCCAAGAACATCGCCAAGCGGGTGGCGAGCGTCGAGGACAGCCGGATCCGGCCGATCTCTCTGCTCCCCGAAATGGCGCGGATCGCCGCCGAGATGGTCCACGACGTACTCGACGCCTTCGCCGCGCGCGACGCCAGGAAGGCCGCGGCGGTCGTCGAGCGCGACGCCGCGGTCGACGATTTCTACAATTCGATCTTCCGCTCCCTGCTCACCCATATGATGGAAAGCCCGCACAACATCACCCCGGCGACCCATCTCCTCTTCGTCGCGCGCAACCTGGAGCGGATCGGCGACCATGCCACCAACGTCGCCGAGATGGTCTATTTCGCGGCGACCGGCGAATATCTCGGCGACCGCCACAAGGGCGCGGACACCACTGCGATCGGCGCCGGCGCGATCGGGGCGGAACCCAATGGCTAAGGGCAGGCTCCTCCTGGTCGAGGACGACCGCGCCCTGGTCGAACTGCTCGTCTACCATTTCGAACGCGAGGAGTTCGAGGTCCGCGCCACCGCCGACGGCGAGGAGGCGCTGCTGCTCGCCCGCGAGACTCCGCCGGACCTGGTCATCCTCGACTGGATGCTGGAGGGCCTTTCCGGGATCGAGGTCTGCCGCCGGCTGCGGCGGAGCAGCGAGACCGCGAACGTGCCGATCATCATGCTGACCGCGCGCGGCGAGGAGGCCGACCGGATCCGCGGCCTCGAGACCGGCGCCGACGATTATGTCACCAAGCCCTTCTCCCCGCGGGAGCTGGTCGCGCGCGTGCTCGCGGTGCTGCGGCGGGTGCGGCCGGCTCTCGCCGGCGAGAAGCTCGCTTATGCCGACCTGGAGATGGACGTGGTCAGCCACCGGGTGAAGCGCGGCGGCGCCACGGTCGCGCTCGGCCCGACCGAGTTCCGGCTGCTGCGCCATTTCCTGGAGCATCCCGGCCGCGTCTTCTCGCGCGAGCGGCTGCTCGATTCGGTGTGGGGCCAGGACAGCGACATCGAATTGCGCACCGTCGACGTCCACATCCGCCGGCTCCGCAAGGCGATCAACGGCGAGGGCGGCCGCGACATCATCCGCACCGTCCGCTCGGCCGGTTATGCGTTGGACGCCGAGGGTCGCGCCTAGGCGTTTCCCCCGCCCTCACCTGTCGGGCCGCCGCCGGTCGCTCGCCAACCTCCATCCACCCCGCCGAATCTCCGTGTCGCCGCACGCGTGGAGAAAATCCGGAAGGAGATCGTTTCACCCCCATCGACCGGCGCCGAGCGCGACCGGCTGAGGCTTGACGGCGCCTTCCCCCCGGCGCCGCAACCAAGGGAGAAGCAGGATGAAGAAGCTTTTGTTCGCCGCCGCGCTCTTCGTGAGCGGCGCCGCCATTGCGCAGACCACCGACACCACGATTCAGCCCGCGCCGACCCCGAGCGATTCGGCGACCTCGCCGGTGGTGATGCCGGACAACAGCGCGCCGCGCGTGGACAATAACGGCAACGCCGTGATCTCCGCCCCCGCGGTCGCGCCTCCGGGCTTCAACCAGGCGCCCGGCATGAACGGCGTCGGCGGCCCCTATGTCGATGCGTCGCAGCCCGCGCCGACGACTGCCGCGACCGGCGACTATCCGCCCTGCTCGCGCACGGTCACCGACCATTGCATCCAGACCTATGAGCGCGGCGTCGGCGGCGGCCACGCCATGCGGCATCGCCGGCACCATCGCTAGGATGGTCTCGTGACCCCCTCTCCGCTGGGGAGGGGGACATGACCCTCACACGCGAGTGAATGTCAGGGCTTCACGCCCGCCTTGCGATCCCCTAACCGGCTGGACGAACCATCCAGCCGTTTAGGGGGAGTTGCTTCATGTCCATCAGCTTCGAAGGCCGCGTCGCGATCGTCACCGGCGCCGGCGGCGGCCTCGGCCGGGCCTATGCGCTCGAGCTCGCCCGCCGCGGCGCCAGGGTCGTCGTCAACGATCTCGGCGGCAGCCGCGACGGCACCGGTCACAGCGACGCCGCGCTCGCCGTGGTCGCGGAGATCGAGGCGGCCGGCGGCACAGCGATGCCCGACGGCGGCAGCGTCACCGATCTCGGCCATATGGAGGCGATGGTCGCGAAGGCGAAAGAGGCCTGGGGCGGCGTCCACATCCTGATCAACAATGCCGGCATCCTGCGCGACAAGAGCTTCGCGAAGATGGAGATGGCGGACTTCCGCGCCGTCGTCGACGTCCACCTGATCGGCTCGGCCAATTGCACCAAGGCGGTCTGGGCGACGATGCAGGAGCAGGGCTATGGCCGCATCCTGATGACGGCGAGCTCGACCGGGCTCTACGGCAATTTCGGCCAGGCCAATTACGGCGCCGCCAAGCTCGGCCTCGCCGGCTTCGCCAAGACGCTCGCGCTCGAAGGCGCGCGCTACAACATCAAGGTCAACACGATCGCGCCGACCGCGGCGACGCGGATGACCGAGGACATCTTCCCACCGGACCTGCTGGGCCTGTTCAAGCCCGAGCTGGTTGCGCCCGCGGCCCTCTTCCTGGTCAGCGAGGACGCGCCGACCAGCACGATCCTCGGCGCCGGCGCCGGCGTGGTCCAGGCCGCCTACGTCACCCTCACCAAGGGCGTGAAGCTCGACGAGCCGACGCCCGAAGCGGTCGCCGCCAGCTTTGCCGCGATCGCCGACCGGGAGGGGGAGATCGTGCCGCAATCGGGGGCCGAGCAGGCGATGACGATCCTGCGGCGGCTGCAGGGGAATTAGGTAAGCCTCCGTCCGCGACCTTGACGCAAGAGTTAGCTTATGACCCGCAGTCCTGGCTTCCTACCGTGGCCGGTACGGTGCGCATGCAACCGGCTAGGAAATTGGATTGCGCACTGTAAGGTGCCATTCTCGCCCGCTGACCGACGTTAATCTAACCGGACACACCTTATGGCAGCACCCTCTGATCCGTCGGCTCCGCTCGAGCAGAAAGACACCGAGCTAATCGCCCTTCAGGATCTTCGTCTCGATGCAGAGAATCCGCGCTTCGGAGGAGCGAACGCCTCTTCCTGGGATCAGGCGGACGTTCTCGACCATATCGTCAACACCTTTGGTGTAGAGGATGTGCTCAGCTCAATCGCTATAAACGGCTATATCTCGGCAGAACCCCTCGTGTGTCGACGCGAGGAGGGGAGCGATTTTGCGATCGTTGTCGAAGGGAACCGCCGTCTCGCGGCGTGTCTAATTCTAGCCGGCGACGCGCGTGCTTCACGGCAGTATCCTCGGGTCCAGCAATATGGGCAAGTGTGGCGGGACCATGGGTCGAAACAAATCGATCCATTGCCCGCCATAGTCTTTGAAGGTGCCGACCGGCGCCAGGCGCTTCTATCCTATCTGGGTGTCAGACACATTGCTTCTGCGCAGCCTTGGGACTCCTATGCAAAGGCCGCGTGGGTTGCTCAGGTAGTTGAAGAAAATCAATTACCCTTAGCGGATGTCGCGCTGATGATAGGAGATCAGCACAAAACCATTCGGCGGCTTCTGGAAGGCTACTACTTCGTTCATCAGACAATCGACGCAGGAGAATTCCGTCCGCAAGACAGCGTGCGGAAGGGTCGTGGCAGCGTGACGGAGTATCCTTTCTCGTGGGTGTACACCATTTTAGGGTATACAGCTGCTCGCGCGTTCCTCGGTATCGACGATCGGGAACCCCGGAAGACGCTGCTTGAGACGGACAAACTGCCTCGGGCCGGTACGATAACCCGAGCGATGTTCGGTGATAAGTCCAAGGGACGAAGTGCGGCCATAGAAGACTCTCGTGAGCTAGGTGATCTTGCTCAGGTACTGGCCGATCCCGACAAGGTGGCGCTTCTGGAGGCGGGCAAATCTGTCGCCGAGATCGGTCGCCTCACAAAACCGATCGATCAACGTGTCCGAGAAGGACTCACGCAGGTTCGTTCAGTGCAAGCAGAAATCGTGGCTGGTCTATCGGAGCAGGAGTTGGCTCCTGATTTAGCTGAGAGTTTGATTAGCTTGTCTGGAATTAATCGCCGAACGGCGGAGGATATCGCCAAGCGCATCACAGAGGCAGCTAGAGGTCGCACAGATGTTTGACGCCTACACGCGGCGCCACCGTGACCAGCGACGAATCAAGGATGCCGACCAGACAGAATTCGAAGCGATCCTACGGGGAAACGCCGTTGTTGACCGCGGCATTTATGACGATCGCGTAGCTGACGCCCTTGACGATTATGACCCCCAAGGCGCGCAGGACATGGAGAGCTGGCACCGTTCGGACCTGATGATAGACTCTGCGGTCGGCCAGATTCATGAAGAAATCGAGAGGCGAGACGGGCTACTCGGTCAAGCGTACCCTTTCCGCCTCGATGATGGCCTTTTGACCTATGAGAAGAGCAAGAGCGGCTTTTACGAATTTTGCCTGGCGATTTCGTTGGCCGATCAGATCACAACCGGCGAGCACGCTCAGCTTCCGCGAGCCTTCGAACGGCTCTCCACTATCTTAGTAAGATCATATTTCGGAGAAGGCGCTCGGGGCTTGCACCTGGGCACGCCCCGGGATGCGGACGTTGGTGCTCGATTCCGCGACGCCATGAAGCGAGCGCACGAGGAGACAAAGGAGTGGTTTTGGGGACCCGATCCCGGGCTGCCCGTCGAGCCTTCGGATACCGGTGATCACGGGGTGGATTTCGTCGTATGGAAAGCCCCTCCTGACAGTCGACCGGGAAGCCTCTTTATCTTGGGACAATGCGCCTGTGGTGACGACTGGGCGAGCAAATTCGATGACGTAAATCTCGACCGATATAAAAAGTGGTTCAACCTGCTGACTTTCGTACCGCCGGTTAGAGCTTTCGCCACGCCACACCACGTGTCGGACGGGTTCCTCCACGAAGCTCTGAAGCTAGCCGGCCTAATGTTTGACCGCGGTCGCTTGACCTTAGCGGCGGAAACCGCCTGTGATGCCGAGGATTACCGGTCGTGGGCTGGACGTATAGCGGACCTTACGAGACTCGTAGTCCCGATAGCTAACGCAGCGTAAGATAACGATTTTTCCTGCAACCGAATTTGCTGGCCGCGCCTGCCCATTTTCTGTATTTTCCTCCTGAGATGGGCGGCGGGGCGCGGTTATGGTAACGGCAGTTTCATTGTTTACGGGCTGCGGGGGAAGTGACGCCGGGCTGCTTAGCGCAGGCTTCGAGATTCTCATGGCGAACGACGTCGCCGCATATGCCCGCGATTTCTACGAGGCCAATTTCCCCGCCACCGATTACCGGCTAGGCGACGTAGCAGATATCAAGAACTTCCCGAAAGCTGATTTGCTGGTGGGGTGCTATCCTTGCCAAGGGTTTAGTGTTGGCGGAGTCCGTGACCCTACCCGACGGATCAACTATCTCTATCGGGAATTTGATCGGGCACTTCGCCAAATACAGCCAAAGGCTTTCATCGTAGAAAACGTGGCCGGAATGGTTAGAGGGAGCCATAATCACCTTTTAAGAAACCAGCTTATTCGATTTCGCTTGGCGGGCTATCGCGTCTCTCATCGTGTCCTAGACGCTCAAGAATTTGGAGTACCGCAAGAACGATCCAGATTATTTTTTGTCGGCTTGCGATCGGATCTCGGTGTGAGTTTCAAGTTTCCGTCGCCGACACACGCTTTGAGCGACGGAGACGGCCTGCCGATCTGCCCAACCATCCAAGATGCAATTGGCGATCTCCCGCTTTGGCCCGAAGGTGAATATGATACCCAGCCATTTCACTGGTACTATCTCTCGCGAAACCGCTGGCGTGGCTGGCATGAAAGGGCGCGGACCGTCGTCGCTGTGAGCCGCCACATGTCACTTCATCCGATCAGTCCGCCCTTGAAGCGGATTCATACGGATGCGTGGGAATTCGAGCGAGATGGTCCAGCACGTCGATTCTCATATCGGGAGGCCTCACGCCTCCAAGGTTTCGCAAGGAATCTGAGCTTTCCTGAAACCGCGGGAATTCGAATGCGTTATCAAGCGATCGGAAATGCTGTTCCACCCCCCTTGTTTGCAGCGGTCGCCGGTGCATTGCCGAACGTGTGGTAATCCTATGCTCATATGCCTGTGAGCTGCACCCTGCCCGATGGGTGATCACCTCTCACCCTCGGAACGAAGCGCAAATATGCGCCGCATTCGCGGCCGAGATACAAAGCCTGAACTCGCGGTCCGAAAGGTCGCTCATGCCTTGGGATTGCGCTTCAGACTCAATCGAAATGATCTGCCGGGTAGACCCGATTTGGTTTTTCCGCGGCATAGAAAAATAATTCAGGTTCACGGCTGTTTTTGGCACCAGCATCCAGGTTGCCGTCATATGCGACAGCCAGCTGCACGTCCCGATTACTGGATACCCAAGCTGTCACGAACAGTAGCACGAGACGCCGCTAATGACCTCGCCTTGGCAAGCTTGGGCTGGAAGGTGCTGGTGATCTGGGAATGCGAAACGAGAGACGCGGGGAATATCGAAGCGAAGCTGCGAGGATTTTTTGAGTCGGGAAGCTGACTAATGGCCAGCCGACACATAGACTCATCCCGCCATACTGTATTGCACCACCAATACACCTGTGCTAGGCAAGTCGCTCCCCAACAGGAGGGTTGCCAATGTACAGCGAGAGCGATCTCGAAGCCGCGGTGGCCGGAGGCGTGATGACGCCCGCGCAGGCCGCCGCCTTCCGCAACTTCGTCGCCGCCGGCCAGCATTCACCGGCCGTGGACGAGGAGCATTTCCGGCTGCTGACCGGCTTCAACGACATCTTCGTCGCGATCGCCGCGGCGATCCTGCTCGTCGCGGTCGGCTGGATCGGCCATTACGTCCCGCCCAATATCGACGTCGACGGGCCCTCTCCGTTCAGCGGCCTGTTCGTCGCCGCCGCCGCCTGGGGCCTCGCCGAATATTTCACCAGGCAGCGGCGCATGGCCCTGCCCTCCATCCTGCTGCTGCTCGCCTTCACCGGCGGCGTCCTCTGCACCGCCTTGTTCGGCCTGGTGGCCGGGATCGGCCCGCAATATCTCGATCATAACAGCCAGGCCGGCGCGATCGTGATCGCGGCCAGCGCGGCGATCGCGGCCGGCGGCGCCTTCCTGCACTGGCGGCGGTTCAAGGTGCCGATCACGATCGCAGTCGGCGCCGCAGCCGGCGTCGCTTTGGTGCTCGGCCTGATCGCCTCGGCCTTCGTCACGCCCCAGATGACCGACGCGCAGGGCGAGACGCTGAAGACGGTGCTGCTCGCGTCGAGCCTGGTGCTCGGCGTCGGCGTGTTCCTGTTCGCGATGCGCTGGGACGCGTCCGATCCGACCCGCGAGACCCGCCGCTCGGACGTCGCCTTCTGGCTGCATCTGCTGGCGGCGCCGTTGATCGTCCACCCGGTCTTCGCCCTGCTCGGCCTGACCGAAGGCGCGGCGACGACGCTGGACGCGATCGCGGTGATCGCGCTCTATGTCGGGCTCGGCCTGGTCGCGCTCGCGATCGACCGGCGGGCGCTCCTGGTCTCCGCCCTCGCCTACGTCCTCTACGCGCTGGACAGCCTGTTCCGGACCTATGGCGCGGTGAAGCTCAGCGTCGCGCTGACCGCTCTGGTGATCGGCTCGGCCCTGCTGCTGCTCTCGGCCTTCTGGACGAGCGCGCGGCGCGCAGTGGTGACGCCGCTGCCGGGCGGCCTGCGCGGCAAGCTGCCGGTACTGGACCGCAAGGTCGCGGTCGCGGCGTAGAATACCCTCTCCCATTTTGGGGAGTGGGAGGGTGAGGGAAGTTCGTTGCTTATCCGGCTAGGCCGTGGCCCTCACCCTCCCGGCCTCCGGCCGGGTATCCCTCTCCCCTCGAGGGAGAGGGAATTTTTCTACCCGCTGACCAGCTTGAGCAGGCGCCGCTCGATCGGCGCCAGGACCGGCCCGAGCTCGTGCCCGCGCCTCAGCACCTGGCCGGCTTCCCCGATCAGGGCCC